>JBAWGM010000444.1:0-8662 GCA_049592895.1 Thiobacillaceae bacterium
AAAACGCTGGTATTGCTCAGCGCCGGTATCTCGCACATCGACAAAGTGTCGCGCGAACTTCAGCAGTCAGCCGAAACTCTGTCCGCCCAGCTTGACCAGACCGGCGCAGGTTCGGCTTTGCAGCCGAGATTCGCGCAATTGGCCGTTGTGGCCCAGCGGATGGCAAACAATGCCAGCTCCCTGCTTTCTTCCAGCGCCATTGGCCCTGAGGTCACCCGTCAACTCCAGAAAGACAGCGCAAATTTCCACGCGACTGTGGAAAGTTTGAACCAGGCAGGGGCCGCAGGCAGCCAGGATGCCGCTGCCCTGCTTGAGCAGTTGAACAGCAGCACCGGCGATCTGGTCAACGTAGTGAACTATGTGCTGGGCAATATTCAGCCTCTGGTCAAGGCCAAGTTGAGTGCCAATGACATGTTCGGCAAGAGCGAGGCCCTGTTGAACAACACGGTGGAACTTGGTCGGACCTACGGTTCCGGCGGAGTTCTCGCCTACATCATGTCGGCCGTTTTCTCCCTGATCGCCCTGGGATCACTGGTCGTGCTGGGTCTGGTCAATATTAACGAAACCAAGGGTCGCGCGCGCACGAGCGAGACGGAAAACCGCCGCAACCAGGAGGCCATCCTTCGGCTGATGGATGAGTTGGGGCAGCTGTCCGAAGGCGACCTCACCATGCAGGCCACCGTGTCTGAAGACATTACCGGCGCAATTGCGGATTCAATCAACTTTACCGTCGACGAATTGCGCGATCTGGTGCGCGGCATCAACAACGCCACCACCCAACTGGACGACGCGGCGCGCCAGGCCAACAACGTTTCGAGCAAACTTCAACAGGCCACCCAGCGCCAGGTTAAGGAGATTGAAAAGACCTCCCTGTCGGTGGTGGAGATTTCTCAATCGGTGCAGCAAGTGTCCAATAACGCGGCCGAATCGGCTCGCGTGGCGCAACAGGCCCTGACCGCTGCGGAGAAGGGACAGCAGGCGGTGCAAAACTCAATCACTGGCATGAACTCCTTGCGCGAGCAAATTCAGGAAACCTCAAAGCGCATCAAGCGATTGGGCGAATCTTCCCAGGAAATCGGTGAAATCGTCGAACTGATTTCCGACATTACCGAGCAAACCAACGTGCTGGCCCTCAATGCCGCCATCCAGGCGGCTTCGGCGGGCGACGCGGGGCGCGGTTTCTCGGTGGTTGCGGAGGAAGTGCAGCGCCTTGCGGAGCGCTCCAGTGAAGCCACCAAACAGATTGCCGCCATCGTGCGCACTATTCAAATGGACACGCACGACACCGTTGCCGCCATGGAAATTTCCACCCAAGGCGTGGTGGAAGGGGCCCGCCTATCGGACGCAGCCGGCCAGACCCTACAGGAAATCGGGCAGGTATCCAAGAAGCTGGCCACGTTGATTCAGGACATTTCCCGGGCCACTCACAACCAGGCGGATGCGACCGCCAAGGTGGCGGAAACCATGCAGGACATCAAGAGCATCACCATACAGACCAACGATGGTACGCAACAAACCGCCAATTCCATAGGCGGCTTGACCAAGCTCGCCGAAGAACTGAAGGGGTCCGTCTCAGGCTTCAAGTTGAGCTGATCAAACCGCGGACCCACCAACCCCCTCCAGGAACACGCCATGAGCACTATGATGGAATACGACACCGGGCCGTTAAATTGGGTTCGGGGAGAAATCGACAAGGCGCTGAAGGCCGCCCAGGAAAGAATCCAGGCTTTCCGCAACGATAAGGTCTTGACCGGTGCGCTGAGCTTGGCGCGCGGTGAAGTGCATCAGGCCGCCGGTGCCATCCGCTTGGTCGGGCTCGAAGGCGCTGCCACTCTATGTACGGCCATGGAGGAAGTCCTGGGCGGCATCGACGATGAATCGATCGAGCAAGCCGCCGGCCTGGATGCAGTGGTCAGCAGCCTGGATGCCTTGTCCCGCTGGGTGACCCGGACGGCCGAAGGCCGTGGCGAAGGCGAACTGGCCCTGTTTCCTTCTTACCGCAGCCTGCGCCTCGCGCAAGGCGCGGAGCGGATCTTTGAGGGGGAACTCTTCTTCCCCGACCTGCAAGCCCAATCTGTTACATCCAGCCCGAATGCCGAACCCAATCCGGAGGAATTTCGCGCTTTGGTCAAAGCAGCTCGCCGTGCATTCCAGCTCGGCCTGCTGGAGTTTCTGAAGGGCGCCCGAGCGGAAGAAGGTCTGGCCCAAATGAGCAGTGCATTGGCCCGCATCGAAGCAGCCGCACCGGACAATTCATCGAGAACCTTCTGGTGGGCCTGTACCGGCTTCGTCGATACCCTGCTGGCCCATGGCGTGGAAGCAGACTTCCATGTAAAGCAACTGCTGGCCCGTATCGATCTGCAAATGCGCCACCTGGTTGAAGGCTCGCCGCAAGCGGCAGAGCCGCTCATGCGCGATGCGTTGTTCTTCATCGCCAAGAGCCAGGCTTTGGGCAGCCATGGCGCGGAGATCAAATCCACTTTCCGCCTGGACCGCTATGCACCCAAGACCAACATCAGCGCCGACGATCTGATCCGCTTGCGGCCAGTTATCGACGGCCTCAAGGAGGAGTTGGCAAACGCCCGCAACGCCTGGCATGAGCACGAGGAAGACAAACCTGAAAGCCTGACCTGCTTTCTTGGCCTGTTGGACAATTTCAATGGACAGGCTACCGAATTGGGCGTACCCGCGGCGCAGTCGCTGCTAATCCAATTGCAAGAGGCTGCCGCCGCGGTTCCCACCGCTGACCAGCCGGAACCCATCAGCCTCGAGATCGCCACCACGCTGTTGTTCTTGCAGCAGGCGCTGGAAAGCGAGGACGTGTTCAGCACGAATTTTGTCAGTCGCGCCGACACTCAGTCCCGTCGACTGCAGGCTCTGGCCGGCGGCCAAGTCCTGCCGGAAGATGCCACGCCCCTGATGGACGAAAGCTCCCGTCAGGCCCGCGAATACGCGCTTATGGGCCAACTGGGTCAGGAGGTCGGCGTAAACCTGCACCGCATGGAAGAAATCCTCGATGCCTTCTTTCGAAATCCGGAGAGCCGTGACGAACTGCCGCTGCTGAATGAACTGGCGCAGCAGGTTAACGGCGCATTGGCGATCCTGGATCAACTACCGGCGAGCCTGCTGCTTGACGCCACCATGGGCCTGATCAGCCCCTGCATTCTGGCTGATGCCGCAATCGGCGAAGCGGAGCAACACCTTGTCGCTGATGCGCTGTCCAGCCTCGGACTATTTGTCGAAGACCACTGCGCAGGACGCGGTGATGCGTCTAACATCCTGGACCCGATACTGAAGAGTTTTGGCCTGATTCCGCAACCCGCGCCGGCGGAGGAAATTCTCGAGGAAACCACGGAATCCTGTCTGCCGGACCACAAGCCTTCGGTTGCAGACGTCAATCCCAACGCGCAGCCAACCCAGCCAGATGCCAGCGAAGAAAATCCGATCGAGCGCCGGACCGACCGGGATCAGCACGCGTACCTGGTCGAAGACATCAGCCTCGACGCGGTCGCGGCGGAAGCCCTGTCGGTCCTTCGCGCCCATGGTTTCGGCCACAACTTGTCCGCCACGCCAAGCGATTTGACTGGCCCGGACCTGCCCACGCCGGAGGTGGTCACACAAGCTGCGGACGAGGTGGCATGCCTTGGCGTCCTTCCGGATCGCGACGCGGATCCGACCCAATTTCCCGACGTGGAAGTCATCACCGGCCTGCCAGAGGGCAACTTGGATGAAATAGTCACGCCTGCGTTCGAACCCGTCGCAGAGACTGAACTATTCTGCCCGATCCCCTCCGCTGCCGAACAGGAACCGGCCGCAACTTCTGACCAGGGCGCGGAGCCGGCCGCTGAAGAGATTGAACCATTCTGCCCGATCCCGTTCGCCGCTGAAGAGACCGGAGCATTCTGCCCCATCCCGCCCGTACCCGAACAGGCACCGGCCGCAGCTTCCGACCATGACGCTGCTCCGGCCGTCAAATCCCTCGTCCCGGATGGCGTGGATGCCGAATTGCTGGAAATCTTTTTGGAAGAAGCGCAGGAAGTGCTGGGCGGGCTTGCCGAAGCAACCGTGGCTTGCCGCGGCAATTTCACCGATGGCGAAAATCTCACCGTAGTGCGGCGCGCCTTCCACACCCTGAAAGGCAGCAGCCGCATGGTTGGGTTGACAGATTTTGGCGAAGCCGCATTAAGCCTGGAAGACATGATGAACAACTGGCTGGGCGCCAACAAGCCTGCCAGCATCGAACTTCTGGATCTGGTCGATGATGCGCGCCAACAGTTTGACCTCTGGGTTAGCGCCCTGCGCGAAAACCAGCCCACCGGTCCGAACATGGCCGATATACTGGATCGGGCAGCGCGCCTCGCCAACGGCCAGGCAGCCGTCGAGGAAATTCTCGAACCCGCCGCCCAACCCGAGGACGTGCGCGTAGGCAGCATCAGCCTGTCGGCCGGACTCTATCCGGTATTCCTGCAGGAAGCCGTCCAGCGTCTGCAAGCGCTGCGCGACGAAATGCAGCATCTTGCGGAGCAGCCGCAAAGCTCCATTTCGGACGAGGCCAGCCGCGCTGCCCATACCTTGGGAGGCATCGCCGCCACCGCCGGGTTTACTGTCATGTCCGATCTGGCCCACGCCCTGGAGCTCTACTGGCGCAAACTGGAAGCCCGTCCTCAGCCCGGCGAAGCGCTCCCCGTTGTCCATGCGACAGTCAGCCGCCTGGATGACATGCTGGCAGCGATCAGCGAGGGGCGGGAACCGTCCTCCGCCGTGGACCTGATCGAAACTCTGGCCCAGTTGCCCAGCAGCGAAAGCAGCCTGCACGCCAGCCTGGTGATTATCAACGAGGAAGCTGCGGAGTCGGCGGAGTTGTCCCTGACGCAGAAAGCGCAGGTCCAGGCAATCGGAACGACTCCGGAAGTTGAAATCAGCCAGCCGGAGACTGCGGCAGCCGAGCCCTTATTGGATATTGAAGAAGACGCCTTTGCGCAAGGTCTACTCGGGCAAAATGAAGTTTTGCCGGTACCTTTCGCACCATCCGGCGTTCAGACCTTCCACACTGATATACCCGAATCCGCAAGCAGCGAGGGCTACCCCATGGGGCTTGCCGCTGACCCGATAATATCCCTCAGCATAGACGCTCAACCCACAGTGGGCCTGCCCAGCACGCCCTCGCCCGTGTTCGAAAAACGCGCCATCCAGGATGAAATCGATCTGGAGCTGCTGCCCATCTTCCTGGAAGAGGCGGAGACACTCGCAACGGATGCAGCCGCCAGCCTGCGGGCCTGGAAGGACAATATCAATGACATCCAGGCGCCAGCCGCCCTGCGCCGTGTCTTGCACACCCTCAAGGGTTCCGCCCGCATGGCCGGGGCCAACCGCCTCGGTGAACTGACGCACGCCACAGAATCACGGGTCATCGATGTACTGGAAGGGCGCAGTACGGCAATCCAGGGAACGTTCGACATTCTGGAGGCCCAACTTGACCGCCTGGCGGACGCCGTGGAAAAGCTCCATCAGGGGCCAGAAGTCAAACACTCAATCGTGGTTGAAACCCCGGTGACTGATGCCGAGATCATCCTGCCTGAGGACAGCGCGCCCGATGAGAAGGAAGTGACCGAGGCTGGCAGTGCAGCAGGTTCCCCGAGCCCGGCTCCAGCCGCCACCCCTGTACGTGAGGCTGTGCCCACGCTAAGGGTCAGGGTCGACTGGGTGGATCGGATGGTCAACCAGGCTGGTGAAGTTTCGATCGCCCGTTCGCGCATCGAAAGCGAAGTGTTCGGCCTCAAGCGCCATGTGGTGGAACTGGCCGAAGCCTTGAATCGCCTCAAGACCCACATCCGGGAGGTTGAAATCCAGGCTGAAGGCCAGATGCAGGCGACCTTCAAGACCACGGGCCGCCAGGATGAATTCGACCCGCTGGAATTGGACCGGTTTACCCGTTTTCAGGAAGTTACCCGCTTTGTCGCGGAAAGCGTAAACGACATTTCCACCGTCCAGAACACCCTGCTCGGTTGCCTCGGAGAAACCCAGGCTGCCCTGACCCAGCAGGCCCGAATGAACCGGGAACTGCAACAGAATCTGCTGCGCGTGCGGATGGTGCCGATCTACAGCATTGCGGAACGGCTTTACCGGGTCGTCCGGAAGACCGCGCGCGAACTCGGCAAGCGCGCCCAGATCGACATCCGCAATGGCGAACTTGAACTTGATCGCTCGGTTCTGGAAAAAGTCACTGCGCCCCTGGAACACCTGCTGCGCAACGCCATTGTTCATGGCCTGGAGAACCCGGAGGGGCGCAGCGCCGCAGGCAAGCCGGAATTCGGCGAAATCCTGCTCAGCGCACGGCAGGAAGGCAACGAAATCGTGTTGACGCTGAAGGACGACGGGGCCGGCCTCAACCTGGAAAAAATTCGCGCCAAGTCGGAAGCCCTTGGCTTGCTCTCGCCCGGGATGGAACCCACCGATGCCCAGTTCGCCCAGATGATCTTCCAGGCCGGCTTCTCCACCGCTGACCACGTTACCGCCGTAGCCGGCCGGGGCGTAGGCATGGATGTGGTGAAAAGCGAAATCACCGCGCTGGGGGGCCGCGTCGAAGTGGCAAGTGAACCCGGCAAGGGCGTGACCTTTACGATCTACCTGCCGCTTACTCTGGCAGTCGCCCAAGCGCTCATCATTACCGCGGGTCAACAGGAATTCGCCCTGCCCACCACCATGGTGGGACAGGTTCTGGAACTCAAGCCCGAGCAGCTATCCGCCGCCCTGACCGCGGGCGCGGTGGAATGGCGGGGGGCGCGTTATCCCCTGTTCTATTTGCCTCATCTGTTGGGCCAGTTGGATACCACCCACGAACTGCAACGTTCCAACTCCGTGGTACTGATGAAGAGCGGTTCCAACCACGCCGCCTTTCTAGTGGATCAGGTGCAGGGCGCACGCGAAATCGTGGTCAAGAACATCGGTCCGCAACTGGCCCGCATCAGCGGCATTGCCGGCGCGACGGTGCAAGGGGATGGACGCATCATGCTGATCCTCAACCCCATGCCCCTGGCGCTGCGCGCGATGCAGGGACCCAGCACCGGCCATCAGCCCGGCACGCCGCCCGTTGCAGTTATTGCGGAACAGGACACCGCCCTGGCGCCGCTGGTCATGGTAGTGGATGACTCGCTCACTGTGCGCAAGATCACCGGTCGCCTGCTGCTGCGTGAAGGTTACCGGATGGAATCGGCGAAGGATGGGGTAGACGCGCTGGAAAAAATGCATGATCTGACACCCGACCTCGTACTGCTGGATGTCGAAATGCCCCGCATGGACGGTTTCGAACTCGCCCGCATCATGCGCAGCGATCCCCTGCTCAAGCAAGTGCCCATCATCATCATTACCAGCCGCACTGCAGACAAGCACCGCAACCGCGCCATGGAGATCGGCGTAGACGCCTACCTCGGCAAACCCTACCAGGAAGTCTTCCTGCTTGACCAAATTGCCAAGCTTCTCAGCGAAAAGGCCCTGCAGCCGGTGTAGAGAAACGCCTGCGGGATAAAGGGCCGGCGTTGAGCCGGCCCTTTTTTTGAGTGATGGTTCGCGCGTTTTGCCATCGACGATTGGGTTTCGGCCGCTGGTTGGCTCTATCGAGTTTCTGTTCCTGCTGTGCGGCGCCGTTGGCGCGGATGCAACTGTCGCGCGGTGAGCGCGCGTCTGCCGGGAAGGGCCAGCACGACTACAGTCAACACGTGGCCGGCGCGGTTGCTATTCCAATGGCGTAATGGCAGCATGCCTTCGATGAACTAACTTGATAGACCGTTTTGTCTCATGGCCGTTTTCCTGGCTGGGCCGATAACGCAGCCTCATCTACCAACATCGCTTTCATGCCTGCAATCATTTCCGTATCGAACCTCTCAAAGACCTACGCGTCCGGATTTCATGCGCTAAAAGGCATCAGTCTGGAAATCCGCCCCGGCGAGATCTTTGCGTTGCTGGGCCCCAACGGCGCCGGGAAGACCACGCTGATCAGCACCATATGTGGAATTGTCAATCCGACCGAAGGCGCCATTTTGGTAAGCGGCCATGACATCGTGCGCGATTACCGCGCCGCTCGATCGATGATCGGACTGGTGCCCCAGGAACTCACCACGGATGCGTTTGAATCAGTCTGGGCAACCGTGTCCTTCAGTCGCGGATTATTCGGCAAGCCGAAGAACCCGAGCCACATCGAGAAGGTACTCAGGGATTTGTCTCTGTGGGACAAGAAGGACAGCAGAGTCATGACGCTTTCCGGCGGCATGAAGCGCCGGCTGCTGATTGCCAAGGCGCTATCGCACGAGCCGCAGATTCTGTTTCTCGACGAGCCCACCGCAGGCGTTGACGTCAATCTGCGGCGCGACATGTGGCAATTGGTGCGCTCGCTCAAGGACACCGGCGTAACCATCATCCTGACCACGCATTACATCAATGAGGCGGAGGAAATGGCTGACCGGGTGGCGGTGATCAACCGGGGCGAGATCATGCTGGTGGAGAACACGGTTGAGCTGATGCGCAAGCTCGGCAAGAAGCAGTTGACGCTTCAACTGCCCAAGCCGCTGGATGCTGTTCCGGCCGCACTCGCCGCCTACCGGCTCGACCTTTCGAGCGATGGCTGCGCGCTGACCTATACCTACGATGTGCAGGGCGAGCGCAATGG
>JBAWGM010000445.1:0-3883 GCA_049592895.1 Thiobacillaceae bacterium
AGGTCGGCCTCGCGGTCGCCGAAATAGACTGCCGGGTCAAATATCACCGGTTGGCCTGTTGCCAGATATCCGGCGTTGCCGCGCCACAGATCGCCGTGCAACAGCGAGGGGACGGGCTGGTAAGTGGAGAAGAACGCATCCAGGCCGGCCCGCAATCGCTCGCCTTTGCGTTGCAGTTCGCTCCCGTAGCCCTTTGTCGCCGCAAGTGCGAGCTGTTTGCCCAGGCGTTGATCCCGAAAAAACGCGATCCAGCTTTCCGTCCAGGCATTGGGTTGCGGCGTGCTGCCAATGGTGTTGTCGCGCTTCCAGCCGAATCGCGTGGCAGTCTGGCGGTGCATTTGCGCCAGTTGCCGACCCATCTCTGCACCGCTGCCACGTCCTCCCAACTCGAGAAATTCCAGCACCAGCCAGGCGGCGCCGTCCGAGGTTCCCTGACAAACAGGTTTTGGCGCCCGCAGGCTATGGGTGGCGAGTATTTCCTCCAGCCCTGCGGCTTCGGCCTCAAACATGGGCAGACAGGCAGCGCTGTTGGTCTTGACAAAAAAATGTTGCTTTCCATCGCTCAGCCTGAATGCCTGGTTGATGCAGCCCCCGCCGAGAGCCGTCTGCGGGCCTGGCGCAAACGCGGTTCCGGTAGCATGACTGATCGCGGCGGCGATTTCATTAATCACGGCAAGGTCGCCTGGATATGGATGGCAAGCCGGGAATGCGCGGCCAGCAGCGCATCCCCGGCGGCTTCCGGGTTGGGCGCGCGGCTGAAGATAAAGCCCAGGTAACTCGCGCCCTCGGGCGGCGGCGCAATGAGCTGTCCGTTGCGCGCGGTGATCTCGATCCCGCTGATGTAGGGGATGTCGCGGGCGGCCTCGATTCCCTCCACGCTTTTTAGGATGCCGGTGGCGGGGATCGGAATCATCATGACGCCCGCAGCGTCGCCTTGCTGCGCTACATCCGGCAAGGACAGGCCGGCGGCATGGCGCAACACCAGTTCTGTCGCGTCCATGCCAACGGCAGCTTGCAGGACGCGTCCGCACAGGCCGCCGATGGCGCGTGGCGCGATTTCCAGCAGCCAGACGCCCTGGTCATTGATGCGCGCTTCCGCGTGGATGGGTCCTTCGGTTATGCCCGCCGCAGCGCAGGCGCGGCTCACGTCCTCGGCAATGGCGGACTGTACGGGATCAGGCAGGCGCGAGGGCGTGACGTAGCGGGTCTCTTCAAAGTTCGGGCCGTTCAGTGGGTCGGGCTTGTCGAACAAAGCAAGAACCCGCAACGTGCCGCCCTGCAGCACGCCTTCGAGTGCAACTTCTTCGCCCGGAATGAAGGCTTCCACCAGCAAACCGAGGTTGTCCGCGTCGCGCTGCAAACGAGATTGAATGCGCCTGACTGTATGCACCGCCGCGTGCAGTTCATCGGCGTTGTCTGCGCGGATTACACCCCGGCTGGCATTAAGCCGCCGCGCCTTGACCACCAGCGGAAAATGCACCGCGCTTGCCGCAGCGTGCAACTCGTCATCGTGCCGCAGCCAGTAAAAAGCCGGGTGAGGCAGAACTATGCCTTGCTGCAACTGCCGGAACATCAACTTGTCGGCGAGTTGCATGACGGCGTGCGGAGAATTGCCCGGCAGTCCCAGCCTTTCGCGCAGGCATGCAGCGAGTGCAAGACCATGATCGTCGACTGCCAGCACCGCGTTCACCGGTCCTTTAAGCTGGTTTAGCACCTGCGGCAGCGCAAGCTCAGGCTGATCAAACGGCACGCTCATCAGCGGCGGCAAGCCCCAGCTCGGCGCCAGGCGGTGGCAGTAATCCGCGCACACGATGAGTTCGATATTGAGCCTGTCTGCGGCCGCAGCATAATCCTCACCGGCATAGCCCGCGACGGGGAGCAGCAGCAGGACGCGTGACACTAGAAACTCGCGAGCTGGGCTTCGGTCGGTTCCGCGCAGCAATACCAGGGCTCCGAGTGACGCGGAATGGACGCGCCAAACTGTGCGGGGTCAAGCGGCGCCGCGACTTCGTCGAGCGCCGCATGGGCGCGTGCCCAGATGCCGGAGAAAACTTCGCCGCGTGGCAGGTTTGCTTTCTCGGCCCGCATTACCCAAGCCATGATTTCGGCTTGCAGCATATCGACCGCTGGATCGTCAGCGCGCCAGGGATACCCCAGCATCGCCTCGTCGAACGCGCCGACGCGGGCGGCAAAATCCGGCAGCCGCATCAGGTACGAACCCTGCGGAACCAAGAGGCGGATGGCCAGTTGCACGGGCGGCACCGCCGCAACCAGATTCAACTCAAGCAAAACGGAAAGCAGGTCGCGGTATCCTGCCAGCGTGGTCCACGGGGTGAAGGGTACGAAAGTGGGCGCGAGCGCAATGCAATGTGTGCGGCACAGTGCAAGCGCCGTGACGAAGTCGGCGCGGGTGTGGCCCTTGGCAAGGTATTGCAGGATGCGATCGTCAACCGACTCCACCGCCGACACGACAAACAGCAGGCCTTGTCGCTTGAGTTGCGGCAAGAGTTCTGCATGGTTCAGCAGATGCTCGATCTTGATCGTGGCATCCCAACTCACTGCCGGGAAGCGGTCGTGCAGGGCCTCGGCGATTTTCAGCGCATGGGTCGGGCCGTTGAGAAAATCCGGGTCGCCAAAGCTGATGTGCTGCGCACCGGCTTCGACCTGTTGGGAGATGTCGGCCATCACCACGTCCAGCGGAACGATGCGGAACTTGCCGTCGTACACTGGCACCACCGGGCAGTGGCGGCAGAGGTGCTTGCAGCCACGGCTCCCTTCGGCAAAGCCGATGCGCCTCGTGCTGCCGTCGGCCAGCAGCAGACTGGCGTAACGATTCAGGTCAGGCAGTCCGGAACGATCCGGCCGCAGAAATTCAATCTTGGCGCGGCGCACGGTGGGGCTTGCCGATGCTGTTCCACCCTGTACCCAGCTAAGCAGATCCGGTTCGGACTCGCCGCCGAAAGTCGCTTCCACACCAAGGCTGTTTAACCATGCCGCATTGCCGGGCGCATACAGGCCAAACGCCGCCAAGCGCGCATGGGGCGCCAGCGCGCGAATTTTCGGCAGCGCCGCGGCGGCAATGCGGGTGGCAGTATGCATGCCGAGATACAATGCCACGTACTCCGCTTCGCGCAGCAACGCGGGATCGAGTGCTTGCTGCGACAGGTCGACACAGGCGCAGGCTATGCCGGCGCGGCCAAACCACGCGGCAGCCTCGGCCAGGTTGAAAGGCTGCCGCCCCAGTTCATACGGGCTGATCAAAACGACACGCGCCCCGGAGGGCGCGTGAGCGGGGATCGCGCAGGTCGTCATGTGATTCGCGTCACCTACTTGTACCGTTTTTCATTTGCTCTTGGGGCGCTGCTCATATTGCGCACTGGCCGGTTCGCGTGAGGCTCCGGCGGCTTCCATACGATCGAGATAATCCTGCCAGAACACGTCGTAATGGGCGCCGAGGTCATACAGGTAATCCCAGGAATAAATGCCTGTATTGTGCTGATCATTGAAGAACAGGCAAACCGCATAACTGCCGACCGGCTCGATGTGGTCGATCGTCACATTCTTTTTGCCGACCTGAAGGTTTTCCTGACCTTTTCCATGGCCGCGCACCTCGGCCGAGGGGGAATAGACACGCAGGTATTCGTAGGGCAATTCAAACCGGCTGCCGTCATCGAATGAAATCTCCATCTTGTGCGAGGTTTGGTGAAGCTTGATTTCGGTAGGGTTGGGGGTATCTTTGTTCAAACCGGACATGCCAATTCCTGACTAAAAAACTAAGGTATTATGGCCATTGCACCACAAAGCGGGAATCAGGGAAAGGGTAGAAGAGAAACTTGGCGCGCCCGACACGATTCGAACGTGCGACCCCTGCCTTCGGAGTTTG
>JBAWGM010000446.1:0-4880 GCA_049592895.1 Thiobacillaceae bacterium
GACCGGTGGAAGACACGGTGGCCAACACCCGGGCGGGCACCATCAAGGCCTGCCGCCGTGCCAAGCTCGCGCCGTCCACGGGCGGCCAGATCGTCAAGCTGTGGGTGAAGGAAGGCGAGCGGGTCAAGAAAGGTCAACCCCTGCTGGAACTATGGAACGTTGATCTGGCTGCCGAGACCGACCTCGCCCGCAGACAGGTTGCGACCGCGCGCGAGCAGCAAAAACAGGCCTGCATCGTCGCCGCCAATGCAAGAAGGGATGCTGAACGCACGCGCCAACTGGCGGGCAAGGGATTCGTCAGCCCGCAGAGTGTCGACAATGCCGAATCCCAGGCCCGTTCCAGCGCTGCCGCCTGCGACACGGCCAGCGCCCAGATCAGGCAGGCGCAAGCGCAGATCGACGTGGCCAAGGCCGGCATGGCGCGCACCTTCCTGAGCGCGCCATTTGCCGGAGTCGTCGCGCGCATCACCGGCGAACTGGGCGAATTCACCACCCCCTCGCCGCCGGGCATTCCCACCCCGCCTGCGGTGGACCTGATCGATGACTCCTGTCTGTACGTTTCGACGCCCATGGACGAAATCGATGCGCCCAAGATCCAGGTCGGCATGCCCGCGCGCATCACCCTGGATGCCCTGCCCGGCAAGGTCTTCAAGGGCCGGGTCAGACGCATCGCGCCGTATGTGCTGGAAGTCGAGAAACAGGCCCGCACGGTCGATGTGGAAACCGATTTCATCGAGGAGAGTCCTGACATTCAGCGCCTGCTGGCCGGTTTCAGCGCGGATGCGGAAGTGATCATAGAGCGCAAGGAGAAGGTGTTGCGCATTCCGACCCAGGCGCTCATCGAAGGCAAACGGGTATGGCTGGTCGGCGCGGACAACAAACTGGTGGAGCGCACCGTCAAGACCGGCCTGTCCAACTGGTCCTACACCGAGATAAAGGATGGACTGAGCAGCGGGGACCGCATCGTGACCACCCTGGACCGCGAGGGTCTTAAAGCCGGAGCAGCGGTCAGCATCGAGCCGGAGAAATGATCCGGCTGAGGGAGATTGAGCGCATCTTCCGCATGGGGGATCAGGAAGTGCGCGCTCTGGACGGCATCAATCTGGAAATCGCGGCCGGCGAATACGTGTCCATCCAGGGCCCTTCCGGTTCGGGCAAGTCCACCCTGCTCAACGTCATTGGCCTGCTCGACCACGTGGACGGCGGACGCTATGAGCTGGAGGACGGGGACGTGACCGATCTGACCGAAGAGCAGCGCGCCCGAGTGCGACAGGAAAAGATCGGTTTCGTTTTCCAGGCGTTTCACCTGGTGCCCCGCCTCACTGCCCGAGAAAATGTGGAACTGCCGCTGATGCTTGCCGGGGTTGCCTTGTCCGAGCGCCGCAGCCGGGTGGAGCAGACTCTGACCGATTACGGGTTGATCGACAGGGCCGGCCACCGGCCCGCGGAACTGTCGGGCGGCCAGCGCCAGCGGGTGGCCATCGCCCGCGCAACCGTCATGCAAGCCGGCGTGCTGCTGGCAGACGAGCCCACCGGCAATCTGGATCACACCATCGGCCGGGAAGTCATCGCCTTGCTGGAAAAGCTCAACCGCGAGGGCACCGTGCTCATCATGGTGACCCATGACCCGGAACTGGCAGAACGGGCGAGGCGCAAGATCCGCATGCGCGACGGCCATATCATCAGCGACCAGCCATGAAGCTGGGCGATACGCTGCGATTTTCCGCATCCACCCTGCGCTCCCAGCGCTTGCGCTCGCTCCTCATCATCGCCGCCATGGCGCTGGGCGTGGGGGCGGTCGTGGTGCTCACCGCCCTGGGCGAAGGCGCGCGCCGCTACGTGCTCAACCAGTTTGCTTCCATCGGCACCAATATCCTCATCGTCCTGCCCGGCCGGGCGGAAACGACCGGCGCCATGCCCGGCGCCATGAGTGGCGAAACGCCCAGGGACCTGACCCTGGATGACGCAAAGGCCTTGTTGATGCTGCCCACGGTCCGGCGCCTTGCGCCATTGAACGTCGGCACCAGTGAAATCACGGCGGGCGGAGTGCTCAAGGAGGCCGTCATCCTGGGCAGCACACAGGAATTCCTCGCCGTGCGCAACATGAAACTGAGCACCGGCCGCTTCATCGAAACGCCGCAGTGGGACAATGCACCGCCGCAAATCGTATTGGGGACAGGCCTGGTCAAGGACCTGTTCGCCGGCAGGAATCCGCTCGGTCAATGGGTGCGGCTGGGGGACCGGCGTTTCCGGGTGGTGGGCACCCTGGCGCCGCAGGGCGAAGCCATGGGATTCAACACGGATGAAACCGCCATCATCCCGGTCAACCAGGCGCAAAGCCTGCTCAATACCTCCTCTCTTTTCCGCATTCTGGTGGAGGCAAAGAACCGCACCGTCATCGAACCGGCCAAGCAGAACATCAAGGACACGATCAAACGGCGTCACGAGGGGGAGGAGGACATCACGGTGATCACGCAGGACGCAATCCTGGCGACCTTCGACAAGATTTTTCGCGCGCTTACCCTGGCCGTCAGCGGCATTGCCGCGATCAGCCTGGGGGTGGCCGGCATCCTGGTGATGAATGTCATGCTGGTCGCGGTGGCGCAGCGCACCAGCGAAATCGGTCTGCTGAAAGCTCTCGGCGCCCAGGCGGCCGACATCCGCCGCATGTTCTTTACCGAAGCCGCCCTGTTGTCCCTGCTGGGCGCCGCAGCAGGGCTGGTTTGCGGCTTTGGCGGCAGCGCCCTGCTGCGCGCAATTTACCCTGCCCTGCCGGCTTACCCGCCCTTGTGGGCGGTTGCCGCAGGGGTCGCCACCGCGCTCATTACCGGCATCCTGTTTGCGTTGCTGCCCGCCAACCGGGCTGCAAGGCTGGAGCCGGTATTTGCTTTGGGCCGCAAATGACCTTCATCGACAGCCTGAGATTCGCCGCCCGCTCGCTCGGCGCGCAGCGCCTGCGCACTGCCCTGTCGGCAGCCGGCATTGCGGTCGGCATTGCTGCGGTCATTTTGCTCACCTCGATCGGTGCCGGCATTCAGCAATTCGTCATTGCCGAATTCACCCAGTTCGGCACCCACCTGATCGGCATTACGCCGGGCAAGACCCAGGCCCACGGCGCCCAGGTCGGCACCATCGGCACTGTGCGTCCCCTCACCGTGGACGATGCCCAGGCCCTCGCCCGACTGCCTCAGGTGGCAGCAACCAATGCGGTGGTGACCGGCAACGCGCAGGTGAAGGCAAATGGCCGCAGCCGGCGCGTCACGCTGTATGGAACCGGACCCGAACTGCCCAAGGTCCTCAACATGAGGGTGGCGGTGGGACGCTATTTGCCGGTGGACAACCCGGATGCGCCACGGGCCTTTGCCGTGCTGGGCGCCAAGGCCCGCAAGGAATTGTTTGGCACGCTCAACCCGCTGGGCGAACGGATCGATGTGGGCGGGCAGCGCTATCGCATCATCGGTGTGATGGAAGCAAAGGGTCAGGTGTTGGGCTTTGATCTGGACGACACGGTGTATGTCCCGGTCGCCAAGGCCCTGGAACTTTTCAACCGTTCCAGCCTGATGGAAATCGACGTGAGCTACAAACCCCAAGCGCCGGTCGATGAAGTGGTGCAAGCCATGAAGAGGCTGCTGGTCACTCGTCATGGGCTGGAAGACTTCACCATCACCCCGCAGCAGCAGATGCTTTCCACCCTGAGCACGGTGCTGGAAGTGCTGACTTTCGCGGTAGGCGCCTTGGGCAGCATTTCCCTGCTGGTCGGCGGCGTGGGCATCGTGACCCTGATGCACATTGCCGTCACCGAGCGCACCAGCGAGATCGGCCTGCTCACGGCCCTCGGGGCGACCCGGGCGCGGGTGCGCACGCTGTTTCTCATGGAGGCCATCGCGCTCTCAAGCTTTGGCGGCCTGCTTGGACTTATGGTGGGCGGCGGCCTGGCCTGGCTGTTGAAGACCTTTCTTCCTGCCCTGCCGGTGGTCACGCCCTGGGACTATGTATTCGGCGCGCTGGGGATTTCCGTACTGATCGGGCTGGTGGCCGGCGTCTATCCGGCAATGCAGGCCGCCAAGCTGGATCCGGTGGACGCGCTGCATGCCGAGTGATCGCGAGGCCGCCCCGGCACGAGCCAGCTTCGATTACTTCGATCATGAGGCCGACATCGGTATCATCGGTCGCGGCCCCACTCTTCCCGACGCCTTCGCAGCAGCGGCTGGCGCCATGTTCGCCATCATGGCGGATCCCGCCAAGGTGCAGGAACGCATCTTGGTGCAATTCGAATTTGAAGAAGCCGATCCAGAGTTTGCGCTGGTCACGGTGCTGAACCGCTTGCTGGCCGAAGCGCGGCTGCAGCAGGCAGTATTTTCCGCGTTCGAGGTGAGCCGCAACGGTCTACGCTGGAAAGTGGAAGCCCGCGGCGAACCTTGGAATGAAAGCCTGGAGCACGGGACCGAGGTCAAGGGCGCCACCCTCACCATGCTCTCGGTGAAGGCCTGCGAATCAGGCTGGGAAGCGCGCTGCGTCGTGGACGTGTGAGGTTGAATATGGACATGCAGGGATTCAGGCAAACTGCACCGCAATGCTGGACGCTGGAGGCCAGCCGCGACCACGCGCCGATCAAGCTGTTCGCCAGCGAGCAATTGCTCAAGGCGATGGACGAGAAAGTGCGCGAGCAGATCACCCATGTCGCCGCCCTGCCTGGATTGGTAGGCGCCGCCATGGCCATGCCCGACGCGCACTGGGGTTATGGGTTCCCGATCGGCGGCGTGGCGGCGTTTGATGCGGACGCAGGCGGCATCGTTTCGGCGGGTGGCGTGGGGTTCGACATCTCCTGCGGCATCCGTTGCCTGCGCAGCAATCTCACGCTTGATCAGTTGGCGCCCAAG
>JBAWGM010000447.1:0-1507 GCA_049592895.1 Thiobacillaceae bacterium
GCGACGGTATCTTCGGAAAGCCCCATCGCCTTGCCGACGTCGCGTACGGCCGAGCGGGCGCGATAGGAGATGACGGTGGCGGCGAGCCCGGCGCGGTCGCGGCCGTAGCGCGCGTAGATGTACTGGATCACCTCCTCGCGCCGCTCGTGTTCGAAATCGACGTCGATGTCGGGCGGCTCGTTGCGCTCGCGCGAAATGAAGCGCTCGAACAGCATGGCCATGCAGGCCGGATTCACTTCGGTGATCTGCAATGCGTAGCACACCGTGGAATTGGCCGCCGAGCCGCGCCCCTGGCACAGGATGCCGCGGCTGCGGGCAAAGCGCACGATGTCGTGGACGGTCAAGAAATACGGCTCGTATTTCAGTTCTTCGATAAGCGAGAGCTCATACTCCATCATGGCGCGCACCTTGTCCGGCACGCCATCCGGGAAGCGCCGCGCGAGCCCTTCCTCGGTCAGGGATCGCAGACAGGAGATGGCCGTCTCCCCTGCCGGCACCAGTTCCTCTGGATATTCATAACGCAGTTCATTGAGGGAGAACCGGCAGCGCGAAGCAATTTCCAGCGTTTCACGCAGCAGTTGCGTGGGATACAGGCGCGCGAGGTCATCCGGCGCGCGCAGATGGCGCTCACCGTTGGGATAAAGCGCGGCGCCGGCATCAAACACCGGCACACCGAGACGGATGGCGGTGAGCGTATCCTGCATCGGACGCCGCTCAGCAACATGCATGTGCACATCACCCGCTGCCACCAGAGGCAGGCCGGCGGCCGCGCCCAGCGTGCTCAAGACCGCAAGCCGATCTGCGTCGTCGGGGGCACGGAACAATTCCACCGCCAGCCACGCGTGCCCGGCAAAACCCGCCGCGAGTTGGCGTGCTTGTTCGACTGAAGGCATGGGATCAGGCAGCAGCAGCGCGAGGCAGTCGGGCAGCCCATTGCAGATATCCGCAAACGCAAGCCGGTAATGACCCTTGGTCGCGTTGCGGCGTCCCTGGGTAATCAGCATCGACAGATTGCCATAGCCATTGCGGTTGATCGCCAGCAGCACGACACGCGGGCCATCACTGCAACGGATCTCGCTGCCCACGATCAGCTTCAGTCCGCACGCCTTGGCCGCCTCATGCGCGCGCACCACGCCGGCGAGCGAACATTCATCGGTCAGCGCAAGCGCCGCATAACCCAGTTCATGCGCGCGCGCCACCAGCTCTTCCGGATGCGATGCGCCGCGCAGGAAACTGAAATTGGAGAGGCAGTGGAGCTCGGCGTAGGTGGTCATGATTGGTCGTGCTCAAGCGTGCGTGATCGTTGAATGGTGCGAGAAGGATTGACAGCCTGCTCCCTGCAAGGGGGAGAGGGTTGGGGTGAGGGGGTCAAGCGCATCCACTACTCAGTCGCTTCACCCCCACCCCTCACCCCCAGCCCCTCTCCCCGCAAGCGGAGCGAGGGGAGTACTGCGCGCCGCCTCACTCCTCACTCCTCACTCCTCACTCCTCACTCCTCACTCCTCAC
>JBAWGM010000448.1:0-2108 GCA_049592895.1 Thiobacillaceae bacterium
CGGCTAACTAACTGATTAAGGAGTGAAATATGGATTTGCCTGCACGTGATGGCGATGGCTATTTACAGAATATGAATGAATGGACCCCGGAAATCGGCCGGGCCATGGCGGAGGCCGATGGGATTGAACTGACCGACGAAAAATGGGAACAGGTCCTGAAAGCGCGTGAATATTTCGACGAATTCGCCGCGGTTCCACCGATCCGCAAGTTTGCCAAGTATATCGACATGGACCAGAAAGAAGTGTTCGCCATGTGGATGACCGGCCCGATGAAGCCCATTACCAAGTACGGCGGCCTGCCCAAACCGACGGGTTGCGTTTAAGCGCGGCCTTGGCATCACCAGTTCGCGGGCGCGGGGGCCCCGCACCCGATTTGCGGTGGTGTGCCAATTGTGTCCTAGGCACAGACAAAAATTGCCGCATACCGTGTTTGCCCCTTTCCCCTGCCTGCGCGACACACGCCTCTGCTCCCCGTCGCTGTGACACGCCTCGTAATGCCGACGCCGAGGCATTGATTCGCTTGGCCATTCTGCTTCCCCAAACTATGCTGTGACGAAAGCTCGCGTTGCGGTATCCCGCAAATGGAGCGCGATTTCAGACCGGCAATCTGCAAGGGGAGGAAGATGCAATACTGGAAATCCCATGTCACCCTGGGCGCGTATGCGGCCCTGATCATGATGCTTGCGTCCTGCGCAAGCCAGCCCTGGAGTCAGGCCTGCGGCAGCGGCGCCGGCAGCGTGCTGGACGAAGCCAAGTGCGCGGGCCGAACGGCAGAGAGCCTGCCGGCTGCGGACGAGGACTATTTCCGCGACATGGATTACGGTTTCACCAAGGACTCGAAGGCTGTCGCGGCCGAACTGGACAAGTATCTTTCAGGCATCACCCCCGAGCAGGCCACCGAGGCGGTGGTCAAAGGGCGCAACAACTGGATCGTCTGGACCGGGGGCAATGACCGGCTGTGGGATGTGCTCTCGGCCAAGAGCGTCGGGATGCTGGATTTCCTCAAGATCCTGTCCGACCATCCCAGCCTCGACTATAGCCGTGACAACCGCTGGCAATATCTGGGGGTGGTGAACGAACCCTGCTTCGAGAAAGGGACCGGACCCCGCGCAGACCGGTTCGGGCTGTGGCTTGACGTGCGCAGCCCGGATTGCGGACCTGACCCGTTCGAAAATGAGCAGAAGTACCCAGGCGTGAAGATCGGCGCGCGCGGCAAGACGGTTCCGGTGGGTTCCTACTATGGCTATGCCACCGGCGTCGTCGGCCTGCGCCTGTTTACCAATCCCAATTTCGACGCGAAGGCTGCACAGCGCTGGGACCCGGTGCGCTTCTATACCGACCCGAGCTACTACAACGACAAGAATCTGGTGCGCCCCTACCGGGTGGGCATGTCGTGCGGCTTCTGCCACGTGGGGCCGAACCCCAGCAATCCGCCGAAGGACCCCGAACATCCCAAGTGGGAAAACCTCAACTCCAACCCCGGCGCCCAGTATTTCTGGGTGGACCGGATTTTCGTCTGGAAGACGGACAAGTCCAGTTTCCCCTACCAGTTGTTCCACACCTCGCGTCCCGGTGCGCTGGACACGTCCTTTGTCTCAACGGATTACATCAACAACCCGCGCACCATGAACGCGGTTTACAGCCTGGGCGCGCGTCTGGCAATTGCGCGCAAGCTGGGTGAAGAGAAACTCGCCGGTGGCGAACTGAACAATGAACACTTGAACAAATATGTGCCGCCAGACACGCCTTTGAGCCGGTTCTACAAGGCGCCGGATACGGTGTGGACGCCGCGCGTGCTGAAAGACGGGTCGGACTCGGTCGGCGCCCTGGGCGCGCTCAACCGGGTGTATGTCAACATCGGCTTGTTCAGTGAGGAATGGCTGGAGCACATCCGGCCCTTCATCGGCGGCTCACCCTTCACGCCTTTCCCGATCGCAAGCGCGGACAGGAATTCCAGTTATTGGAAAGCGAACGAAGCCCAGACCCCTGATGTGGCGCTGTTCTTCCTGGCGTCGGCAAAGCCGGATTACTTGAAAGACGCGCCTGGCGGCAGCGCCTATCTGTCCACCGATCAGACCAAGCTCGAGCGCGGCAAGGACGTGTTCGCC
>JBAWGM010000449.1:0-3824 GCA_049592895.1 Thiobacillaceae bacterium
GAGGTGAAGTTCTGCTCGATCGATGATCCGACGTGCGAGGCATGCCAGTGACATCTTTGGCCGGGGGTAGCCCGGCGGCTAGTCACTTTTCTTGCTTCGCCAAGAAAAGTAACCAAAAGAAGGCGAACCCCCTTCGCTGGCCTTCGGCTTCCCGCAGCCGACAGGCTCAAGCCGGGCAATGCGGAAACTCGCTTCGCCTTAATTTCGAAGGAAGCGAAGCTCAAACATCCGCATTGCTGTTAACCGGCTTGAGCCCGCGGGCTGCGGCAGCTTAGGGGATGAAAACAATCGCGACCCCGGCCCATTAGTCACCGGAATTTCAAAAAGCTCCCACTGTGTGTCGGTGTAACCAACGAACACAATGTCCACGCGCTCCTGCCACTTCAGTGCCTTTTCGGGCGAACGGGTCAGCGTCCTCAGTACATCAATTGTTGGCTGCGTGTTGCCCAACAGGATATCCTGCTTGGAAACGACGACAGAGAGAAAATCAGGTTCCAGCGCTTTTCTCATTCTCAACAAGCGGTTTTTGGGCGTCGATGCTTTCTTCAAATGCACGAATCGTTTCAATCGCGCGTTGGTACTTTTCAATGCGCTCGGAATCGCGAGCCGTGGGATGTGAGATGCGTGACAGGTCACTGTTGTCTTGAAGGTCAACGAGTTTCACACGCCGGCCGATAGGGTTTGACGCCGCACGCAGCACGAAGTCCTCATAGGACTCTTCATGTCGTCTTGTGACTGAATCAACAGCTTCAATCACCTGCTCGGAAAAGCCCTCTGCGCGAAGCGTCTCAAGCGAAACCCCGCAGTCCTCAACGACATCATGAAGTACAGCAGTGATCCTTTCCTCGGTATTTAACAGGTGCAGCATCATTCGAAGCGGATGCAACACGTATGGCGCACCAGCCTTGTCGACTTGGCCCTCGTGTGCTTTGGCTGCTATTGCGATCGCTCGCTCAAGTGTGCTCATTTCTCACTCCATCTCAACGCCCAACGACCCAGCTCAGCCGCGTTTTTGCCGCTGCGATGCGACGGCAAAAACGTCGGTTTGAGCGCCCGGTTGGGCGGACTTTGCACGACGTTTCCTCAAGCGCGTTTGAGGGTGGCCAAGATCTTACAGCCCCCGGTGTCAATCATGCGGCCCCACAAAGAACGCTGAACCCCAACTGGTGCGCGCAGGCTTCCCCTTTGGGTGATCGTGCTGCAAACACTTTCTTTCTTTTCCCAGTGCGTTAATTGCTCTTTCCGTTACCGAATCGCCTTGGGAGATAAGGTCTGCGGCTTCATTCGCCTCGATCGGAAGCAGTGTCCAGTATTGCGGATCCTCGCCATCAGACCAATCAATCAACTCCGTGAAGACCGATACAAAATTCTGTCCGCACTCCTCGCACGCCCGAATGGTGACGTGAAAGCGAGACTCATCGATCAACTCCGCAACTCGGCTGAGGCGTCTGCTCGCAGAAAAGGCAGCCTCTGCGTCTGCAGGCCAACAGAACTCGCAACCGATGCTTCTTTGGGCCGCTCGCCGCTCATCGTTCAGCACCTCTTAGAAGCTCCCTCTCGAAACCGCCCTATTTGAATCCGCCCAACGTTTGACATAAGCGGCGACCAAGAGGCAGCGAAGCTGGCTCCTGGGCGTCCGCTCGGGAAGACTTAGGTGCCGGCATCGAATGTTGGCTTGAATGCTGGCAAAAGCGCGGCGATTTCTTCGTGCGACACGTAGGCCTCGAAGATCTCCGCTTGTGCGCGAAAGCGATGAAAGAACTCCTGCGGGGCAACAAGCACACTCGTGGCGTCGCTGTATTGCCCCAGCTTCGGGCGATTCTTCCACTGCTGGAGACGTTCCTTGTAGAGCTCTGGTTGATGGGGCGTAAATGACCCACCTGCGAGCTTGTTCTCGATGTGGAGCGCCAGGCGGCGCCCATCCGTTGTTTGATAGACGGCAAGCACATCCGTTTCGCACTGCTTCGCCAGCATTTCGATCTCACCGCTGACCGCGTTCGGCAACTCCACCCGCACGCTACTCCAAGGATTGTCCGAGCGGCAGAAGACACATTCAGCGGCCTCGGCACGGAAGCGGGTGCGGTCGAGAAACCACCGAGAAAACTCTCCCCTCTCAAAGAGAGCCTTGGCTAAGACACCGTCTAGGTCAGCTTCGGAAGGATTCATAATCAAAGGGGCCGTGCTCGATTATTCCTGATCGGCCGAGTCAAGCCGCCTGTTCCATCGGCGACACATCCTGATTGATGCGCGCGCCATTCTCGGCTAGAGCGATTTTCATGTCGTAGTCCGATTGCAGGCCCAGCCAGAATTCTGCGCTGGTGCCGAAATAGCGCGCTAGGCGCAGGGCGGTATCCGCCGTGACAGTGCGGCGCTCCCGCACGATGTCGTTGATCCGCGGCGCGGGTACGCGCAAGGCCATTGCCAGGGCGTGGGCAGAAAGTCCCAGGGGAACCATAAACTCTTCCCGCAGTATTTCGCCCGGATGGATGGGGCGCATCCCATTGATGATGGTCATCATGGCCTCCGTTCAGTGGTAATCGACGATTTCGACGTCATAAAGTATTGCCATTCTCGTGAGAACCAAAGGGATGCTCAAGGCCCGGTTCGGTTCTCCCCCTGAGCTGCCGCAGACGGCAGGCTCAAGCCGGTTAACAGCAATGCGGATGTTCGAGCTTCGCTTCCTTCGAAATTAATAGCGAAGCGAGTTTCCGCATTGCCCGGCTTGAGGCTGTTGGCGGAGGGGCGCCGAAGGCCAGCGAAGGGGGGCGACGCCGGAGGGCGGAGGAGGGGCCCCACACAGTGGGGATCTGACCCCGGAGGCGGATGCAAGCCCTTCGATACCGGCGTCGGCCCCAGACTCGCGGACGGTCACATCCCGCAAGCGGGAACCCTGCTCCCTGCTCGCAGGGCCCCTTCTCCTTGGTGACTCTTCTCTTGGCCAAACAAGAGAAAGTCACTAGCTGCCGGGCAACCCCCGGCCAAAGCACATTTGCAATATGGAAGCGGTTGGGATGATTGACGCGCATTCCCCGCACCCCCAACCCCTCCCGATGCCTTGAATCCCCCTCACCCCCGCCCCTCTCCCCCTAAAGCGGGCGAGGGGAGACAAACGGGCCTCACGCATTCCCCGTCCGCATCGCCCCCCCCAAGGCCGGAAGACCGCCCCCATGGGCGAACACGGTGTCGAGATATTCCGGCACGGGCTGGCCGATCATGCGGTACAGGCGGGCGAGCTGAAGCCGGTAGAGTCGTTCGAAATCGGCCACGGTGTCAGCGGAGTTGTATTCTCCCAGCCACCAGAACCAGTCTGAGCTTTCGCAGATGGCAAGCTGGTGCAGAGCAGCTTCGCGGGCGGCCGCGTCCAGTGCGGGCAGGGCCAGATCCAGCGCCTGCTTGGCCGCTACCAGCATGTCCCAGGCGCGGTTCTTGTCCTTGTCGCCTATCCAGGTGGAAAAGCTGCCGTAGACCCAACTGCCGGAAACCAGAAGGGGCAAGGTGTCGGCGCGCGGATACTTTTTCATCAGGGCGCCAAAGGTGGTCAGGTTCAGGCGCGGGTGGCTGGACAGCCGCTCATACAGGGCGTTAAGAAAGTGGTAGCCGTTGTTTGGGTAATGTTCCCAGGCATTCTCCCCATCCAGGATGATGGAGACGACGCTATGGGCATCCGGGCATTGGATCGCGATCTGTTCGAGGTGGCTGATCAGGTTGGCGACGGCGTCGTCTGCATGCCAGTCTTTGTATTGAAAGCCGACCAGATCGGACAGGCCGTCGTCGCGGAAAAAACAATGCAGCGGCAGATCGCCCAACTTCCAGGCGCTGTGCAG
>JBAWGM010000450.1:0-17298 GCA_049592895.1 Thiobacillaceae bacterium
GTGATGATGCACCGAACGGTTCACAGCGGAGGCGAATCGGGCATGCAGTTGGCAAATAACCTGAAGATCCGGCCCGGACAAACGCTCCATTTCGCGCCCGGCGGCTACCACCTGATGCTGATGAACCCCGCCCGCCCGATGGTTGTGGGCGACCGCGTGCCGGTCAGACTGGAATTTTCCGGGGGGTATTCCATGGAAGTGGAGTTCACGGTCAGAGGCGCCGACATGCAATGAGAATCTGGAATCCGTTCGTCCGGCGCAAGCGGTTTCTGCTTATCGCCGCGCTGTGTTCGTTAGCGGCCGTGCTGAACGGCTGCAGCCAGGACAAATCCTGGAGCCTGGTGAACATCACGGGCGTCATGCCTCCGCTGGTTTTCTCTCTCACCGACGACACCGGACGGGAAGTCACTGCGGACACATATCGCGGCAAGATTGTGATGATGTATTTCGGCTACACGCACTGCCCCGATGTCTGTCCAGCGACGATGGCCAGGATTTCCCAGGCTCTATTGAAGCTGGGAAGCGGTGCCACGAAGGTGCGGATGCTGTTCGTAACGGTCGATCCAAAACGCGACACGCCGCAACTGCTTAAAGACTACACCCAGGCATTTGGTCCCGAATTTATCGGGCTCCGCACCGACGATGACGAACTGCGGCAGTTGACCAAACGCTACCGTGTCACCTACAGCCTCGGTGAACCGGATACCCACGGCAACTACGACGTCACGCACAGCAGCGCCGTATTCATCTTTGATGGCGATGGAAAAGCGCGACTGATGGCAGAATCCGGCGACAGCGCGACCGCTGTCGCCCACGATCTGCGCCAGTTGATCGACGGAGAGTGAGGCCGGCGGCTTCATATAGGCCGACCGGCTGGGCTCGCCTGCAAGAATGGGCTGGGCTCTCGCATCTGCGTCTGTACGCTTGCCGTCAC
Organism: Thiobacillaceae bacterium; assembly: GCA_049592895.1. GTDB lineage: Bacteria > Pseudomonadota > Gammaproteobacteria > Burkholderiales > Thiobacillaceae > DASQBT01. The sequence goes on from JBAWGM010000450.1 coordinate 935, forward strand.
CTCTAATGTTCCTAATCTACCGATTAGGTATATGCTTTAGACTTCCATCAAGAAGGTGGATTTTCTATTCAAAAGGAGATGGGTAATGCAGCTCAAGACACGAATGAATGGTGGTGAATCGTCATTGCAAGAAGTAGCAGATGCTTGGAAGAAAGAGGTCCATAACTATCCTTGGAGCAAATTAGAGTCGGACAAGTGGTCTGTTGAGTTTACTAAGAAGCTAAAAGATGAGCGCTTGAACGGGGCGCCGGCTATTCCCGACCCACGGAACGCTCATGGGAACTAGGACGGATATAGCCTCAACTCTCATGGGGAGACAAGGTTTATTGTGCGCTTGAGAATGAACCGCCTCAATTAGTGCACCCCGTTACCAGAGGTTTCGGGGTGATGAGACACGCGGAACATTTAGAAACGTGGCTCCACCCTGTGCAAGCCGGCAGGCGCCCCTGATTAGCGCAGCTTGATTTCTGTCCAGATGCGATTGAGGATGCGCCGCTTGCGTCTGTCGAAATCGCGCAACATCTCCAGCCGCTTCAAGGTTTGTTGATCGGGGAAGATCGTCCGGTCGCGGGCGATGGCCGGATTGATGAAAGCCATGGCGGCGGCATTGGGATTACCCGAGCCGATCAAATTGGTCAACTCCGCCGAATTCTTTCCTTGGAGCATGAAGTTGATGAAGCGGTGGGCAAGTTCCGGATGCCGTCCGCTCTTGTGGATCACCATGGAATCCAGGGCCAGCACAGCTCCCTCTTTGGGAATCGAGGCAGCAATTGAAAACGGGCGAGCGGCCTTGTGTGCATCCGCATTGGCCTGGAAAATGTCGCTGGAATAGCCATGCACCACCCAAATATTGCCCACGGTGAGTTCCTTGATGTAACTGGAGGCATTGAAGGCAGCCCAATAGGGCTTGGCACGAATGATGAGGTCACGCGCCTGCTTCCATCTGGCTTCGTCGGTGTCGTTTACGTGATAGCCGAGATAGAGCATCGCTGCCGCCATCAATTCGCGCTGCGAGTCCAGCACTGTGATCCGGCCCCTGATCTTCTGTAAATATTTAGGCTCAAAGATCAGCGCCCAGCTATCCGTCGGCAGGCCAAGCTGCTTCACCTTCTCGGTGTTGTAGCCGATCAGCGTGACGGTGTAGGCGTAAGGCACGGAGTAGCGGTTGCCCGGATCGAAGAACTGATTCAAAAACGCGGGCTTGATGTTTTTGAGATTGGACAGCAAGTTCTTGTCCAAGGGACGCAATTGCCCGGAACGGATCAGGGCCTCCACCGCGTTGCCGGTCGGCACAATCAGGTCGTAGCCGCTGGCTCCGGCGGCCAGTTTGGCGAGCATCTCCTCGTTGTCGGAATAATAGTCCTGCTCCACCCGACAGGCGCATTCATTCTCGAAGCGCGTGATGGTGGCGTCCGATATGTAGTTGTTCCAGTTGTAGAGATAAAGGGTTTCCGCAGAGCCGGAAGCCAGTGCAGACTGCCAGAAGCACAGAGCAAGCAATAGGCCTCTCATGACGCTGCCCGAATAAGGCTTTTGTCGAGCCGGGAAGCGATCACTACCAGCGCCAGGGTCAGCAGCATGAGCAGGGTGGAGATCGCGTTAACCTCGGGGGTCACGGCAATCTTGATCATGGAATAGATCTGCAGCGGCAAGGTGGAGACCCCGACGCCGGCGGTGAAAAATGTGATCACAAAATCATCCAGCGACAGGGCAAACGCCATCAGGGCGCCGGCTGCAACCCCGGGTCGTATAAGAGGAAGGGTCACCCAGCGGAAGGTCTGCCAAGGTGTGGCGCCCAGATCACGGGCGGCGTCGAAGATCTTTTCGTCCATGCCGGCCAGTCGCACCTTGACCACAATCGCAACAAAACCAATGGAAAAGGTGATGTGGGCGAGGATGACCGACAACATGCCCAGAGTGAGATGCAAGACCTGAATGAAAAACACCAGCAGGGAAACGCCGAGCAGGACTTCCGGCATGGCCACCGGACCGATGACCAGAAACGGCAGCAGCCTCGGCCGGTAACGATGCATGGCCAGACCGGCGAGAGTGCCAAGCACGGTGGCTGACAGGCTGGCGGTAGACGCGATCAGCAACGAATGGCCCGCCGCCGTCAGCATCTCCGAGTCGGCGGCGAGCACCTGATACCAGTGCAGCGTGAAACCCACCCATTCCGCATTCAGGCGCGAATCGTTGAAGGAGTAGATCACCACGATCAGCAGCGGAACGTAGAGGAAGGCATACACCAGGGCGGCCGCAACATAGACCCACGGCACTGGCCTACGCACGACGATTCCCCTGTCCCGCCAACCTTCCCGCTATTGCCGCCAGCGCCAGCACCGCCAAAGTCAGCATCATCGACAGCGTCGCGCCAAAGGGCCAATCACGCACGCCAAGAAACTGGTCCTTGATGAGGTTGCCGATCAGCATGTCGCGGGTGCCACCCAATATGTCCGGGATAGCAAACATGCCCAGCACTGGAATGAACACCAGCGCGGAACCGGCAAACACCCCGGGCAGGGACAACGGCCAGGTAACTCGCCAGAAGCGCTGCCAGGCACTGGCGCCGAGATCCTGAGCCGCGTCCAGCCAGAGCGGATCATGTCGTTCCAGACTGGTGTAGAGCGGCAGAATCATGAAGGGCAGGTGCACATAAACCATGCCCACTAACACCGCGAACGGCGAAAACAGCAGGCTTACCGGCTCCAGCCCAACGAGCCCCAGCACGCCGTTGACCGCCTTGGCGAGCGCCGCCTGGGGACCGAGGATGATCATCCACGCATACACCCGGATGAGAAAATTGCTGGCAAAGGGAAGGATCGCCAGTAGCACCAGCAGGTCGCGGTATTTGCGTGGGCTGTGAGCGATCAGCCAGGCAACCGGATAAGCCAGCAGCAGGCACAACAGGGTGCTCAGCACTGCCACCACGAAAGAGCGCAGAAAGATTTCAGTAAAGATGAAATCGCTGAAGAAGAACTGGTAGTTTTCCAGGCTCAGGCCGTAGTCGCCACCCCCATGATTAGTCAGCGGCGCAAGGCCGCCGAACTCGCCCGGGTACTGGAATGAAGCCAGGGCAATGAGGAGGAAAGGTGCAAGGAAGAATACCAGCAGAAACAGCGTGGGCGGCATGCCCACGAAGCGGCGGGTCCAGCGGTTTTCAATCGTTCGGGACATAGTGCCCCACCTCCCCTGGCCAAGCCACCCACACGCGGTCGCCCGGCTCGAAGAACCGGGCGCGGCCCGCCGCGCTATTAGGCAGCAGGGCCTTCAGCACGAAGCCGTTATCCAGCTTCACCTGGTAGGTGGTGACATCGCCCACATAGAGAAAGTCCTCCACCGTGGCGCTGAAGCGATTGTCAAGCCGGAGCGGTTCCTCGCGCTGGATGGTGAGCTGCTCGGGACGCAAGACCAGGGCACCGAGCTGCCCGGCTTGAAGCCCCGCTGCTGCCGGCGCCACCAGCTGCCCCAGCCCGGCAATTTCAAGCTGAAGATTCTGTGCGCTCAACGCCAGAATTCTTGCGTCGAGCAGATTGCAGTGGCCGATAAATTCCGCGACGAAGCGGCTGCCCGGGATGCCATAAATCCTCGAAGGTTCGTCGAGTTGCTCAATGCGGCCCTCGCGCATCACGGCAATGCGGTCAGACAGGGCCAGTGCCTCGTACTGATCATGGGTGACAAAGATGAACGTGATGCCCACAGTCCGCTGCAGATTGATGAGTTCGACCTGCATTGCCTCGCGCAGCTTTTTGTCCAGCGCAGCCAGCGGTTCATCGAGCAGCAGCAGGCGCGGCCGGTCGGCCAGGGCGCGAGCAAGCGCGACCCGCTGCTGCTGCCCGCCGGAAAGCTCATGCGGAAACTGGCTTGCCTGCCCGGCCAGATGGACCGCTTCCAGCATTTCTCCTACACGGCGCCTGATTTCCGCGCTCGGCGTCCTGGTCATCTTGAGTGGAAAGGCAACGTTGTCCCAGGCCGTCAGGTGGGGAAACAGGGCATAGCTTTGAAACACGGTGTGGATGGGCCGGGCCTCGGCCGGCATCCCCGCGAGATCCCTGCCGTCGAGCAGAATCTGGCCGGAATCGGGTTGGTCAAATCCGGCGATCAGGCGAAGCAGCGTGGTCTTGCCGCAGCCTGAAGGCCCCAGCAGGGTGAAAAACTCTCCCGCCTCGACGCTGAAACTCAAATCCCTGATCGCTTCAAACGTGCCAAAGCGACGGGTTAGGCTACGAATTTCCAGGAGGGCCATGGTGCTTCAATGGGCGAAATCATCAGCCAGAGATTCTACCGCCGCCCTCCATGCCGGTGAATTCTCAGTTCGATAACCTCGCTACCTTGCCATTACGCTCAGACAATTGCCCCGATGCTGCGTCAATTGCGCCCATATCCTCGAGCATGCGAGTGGCGTCCCAGGACGAAACCGGCGCGCTGAACAGAAAGCCCTGCATCTCGCTGCAGTCCAGGCTGCGCAGGATGTCCAGTTGATCCTCGGTTTCCACTCCCTCGGCCACCACATTCAGGTGAAGCCCTTTGCCCATGCCAACGATGGCGTTGACGATGGGCGAATGCTCATTGGGAATCAGCTCCTTGATGAAGGACTGGTCGATCTTCAGCGTGTGAATAGGAAACTTGCTCAGGTACTTGAACGAACTGTAGCCGGTGCCGAAATCATCCACCGCGATCTTTACTCCGCTGGACGCCAGCCGGCCCAGCTTGAGCGCATTGCCTTCCAGATCCCGCATCAGCAGACTCTCGGTGATTTCCAGTTCCATGAGCTCACTCTCGACCGCGTGGATCTGCATGGAGCGCATGACGCTGTCGACGAAATCGGGATTCTCCAACTGGCGCGGGGAAATGTTGACCGACATGCGAACCACGGACAGTCTTGCTTCTGTCCATTCCGCGATCTGGGCGGCGGCCGCCCGCAGCACCCACTCACCTATCGGAACGATCACGCCCGTTTCTTCCGCAATCGGAATGAATTCGGCTGGAGAAAGCAGGCCGCGCTCGGGGTGCAGCCAGCGCAGCAGAGCTTCAAAGCCGCGGATGGCTCCGGTGGCGATATCCACGATTGGCTGGTAGAAGAGCACGAACTCGTTGCGCGCCAAGGCGCGACGCAGGTCTGCCTCCACCTGCAAGCGGGTCGAATACGGCGCCTGCATCCCGGGCTCCCAGAATTCCAGCCGGGCCCGTCCATGGGTCTTGGCCTGATACATGGCAATTTCGGCCTGACGAATAAGCATGTCCACCATGTCACCATCGCTCGGCGCCGTGCAGGCGCCAATACTGACCGACACATAGATTTCATTACCCTTGATCTGCAATGGCTTGTTCAAGGTGTTGATGATCTTGCGGCCGATTTGCTCCACATCCTCGCTGGTCAGGACCCCGGGCAGCAGCAGGCCGAACTCGTCTCCACCAAGCCTCGCCAGAGTATCTCCCTCGCGCAGGCAGGCCCGCAGGCGGCTGGACATGTAAATCAGCAGTTCATCGCCATAACCATGACCGAGGGTATCGTTGATGACCTTGAAATGATCCAGATCGAGAATCAGGATGGCCATGGTCTGATGGTTGCGCTTGGACTGGGCCAGTGCCAGACCCAGATGGTCGCGGAACAGGGCCCGGTTGGGCAGGCCGGTCAGCAGATCATGATAGGCCTGGTAATAAACTGTCTCTTCTGCCTGCTTGCGGTCCGAGATGTCTTTGGCCACCCCGTAGGTGCCCATGAAACGGGTCTCGAACTTGTTGGTGGTTGGCTCGTACATGCCGGTTGCGTTGAGTTCCACCGTGCGATAGCGTACGTTCATGACGCGCGGCCTGTGGCGGCCGGGGTTGAATTTAAGCCGCAACTCTACATTCCGGGTGCTGCGTTCGGAAGTGCGCCGATCATTGAAGACGTGTTCCGCCCGCGCAATGTCTTCGTCATGAATCATGCAGGTGTAATGCAGACCGATCAGTTCTTCCTTGCCATAGCCCAGCAGGTTCTCCACCCGTTCATTGATGAAGGTGAAACGGCCATCCTGGTCCAGGGTATAGATGAAATCCGGCGAGCTGTTCACCAGAAAACGGTGCCATTTTTCCGACTGCTGCAAGCGTTGCAGGATAAGGCTGTTCTCCCTTTCCAGCCGCCGTTTGTCCAGCGTGTTGCCGATGCGCCGCAACAACTCTTCCGGCTCATAGGGCTTGCGAATGAAATCCGTCGCCCCGCCTCTGAGCGCACGGATGGCGCTCTCGATCGAGGCGTCGCCGGACACCACGATCACCGGCGTGTCCACACCGCGGTCGGCAAGAAACCTGAGAACTTCTGCGCCGCCCAGATCAGGCATGCACAGGTCCAGCAGGATCAGGTCAAACTGCTGGCGGAAAATGGCGCTCAGCGCGTCACGTCCTCCCAGCGCAGTGGTAATCTCATAGCCCTTCAGCTTCAGCAATTCTGAAAGCCCTTCAAGGACCAGCGGCTCGTCATCCACAATCAGAATGCGGGGGGCTTGCCCCAACCGCCCGAGGTCCTGAGTCTTGCTCCCGTCTTGGTCGATTTCGGTCTTCATGTCCTCGCGTCCCTCACTGTAATGGTTCTTATCCTGCCATTCTCAAGCTCGCCCAGGCAGATTGGTTGACCGGCAACAGGATGCGAAATTCCGTCCCGTTTTGCCCGGTGTCGCATTCGATTTCTCCCCCCAAACTCTTCACCAGATTGCGGCTGATGGACAGGCCCAGACCGGCATGGTCTCCGCCCTTGCCGCTGTCCACCGGTTCGTACAGCCGCTCCAGCACCGCATCCGGCAAGCCGGGCCCGTTATCACGCACGGCAATTTCGAGCCGTGGCGGACTTATGTCCGCCCGCATCCGGGTGGTAAAGATCAAACGCCCACCGCGCGGCATGGCCTCCACCGCATTCTTGGCGAGATTAAGCAGCACCTGCTTGAGCTTGTCCCGATGAGTTGGAAGCTGCGGAATGTCCGGATCCAGATCAATCTGCACACTGATTCGGTTGGGCACAAACAGCGTACCCAGAGATACGCGAACCAGTTCTGAGATCACCGGATTGATCGCGATATTGCTGGTTTCTTCCACCGGGACAAGCAAATCCTCCTCGATCGGTCCTTTGGCCAGCTCGCGCAGGATGCGGGCCACGCGTTCAATTTCGTCGTTGATGATCTTGAGGTCGCGCTGGGACGAAACATCCGACTCCAGCTTGCCCGACAGCAGCTTGACGTAGTTGCGCATGATGGTGAGGGGATTGGCCACCTCGTGGACCGCCCTGCGCACCTGGTCGCGCGGAATTGCATCTGACGCCGATACCGCCGCGGAAGGCGCGACGGCAGGCTGCTCCGCAAGATTCAGTCCTGCTCCTATCCTCACGATAAGGTTCTGCCAGGGCAATTCGTCCTCCAGCCGTTCAGCGGGATCTGCCAGGGCCAGGACGGCCTCAACCCCGCCAGGCGAACTCAGAGGCTGGTATAGCACGCTATGCGCCTCCAGCAGACGGGCAAGCTGCTCATCCAGTACGGTATACCGGTCGGCGTCGTCCCTGGTCCAGCGTACCGCTCTGCCCTGGGCTGCCAGGGACAGACAGCCGAGAGGGTCATCCAGGGTGAAGCTCAGTTCCTGCAGTCCCGGCGGGAGGCTGATATCTTTCATCAGTCGCAACGCGTCAGGGTCGCGATCCACGATGAACAGTACTGTCCTGGATGCGCCAAATAGCAGCGGCAAGAGTTCGCTCAGGCTTCTGCCAAGCGTTTCCAGAGAGACTGGAGCCGGCAGTACCTCCTGGAACACCCCGGCGGTGGCAAACCGGCTGTACGCCCGGATAAGCTGCACCATCGACCCCGAAGCACGCGCGCTTCCGCCAACTTCATCCGGGTTCCCCATGCCATAGCGGGCTGAGAGCAGATCCAACTGGGTTGAAGCGCGCTGAACCATGGCGCCGGCCGCTGGCTTGTCCACTCCCAGGTTGGCCAGAGCAGCACGCGCCTCGCCTGTGTCGCTCCCCTGTTCCCGCCTGGCCAGAGCATGGGCGGCGTGAACCACTTTCACCAGCGCATGGGAATTCTTGACCCGAACCAGCGGCACGGCACAGTAGCGCACCGCATCGGCAATGAAACCATAGGCATCCATCTTCTCCTGATCCGAGTCGGCCGAGTCTTCTGCAAAGCCCTGGATGCGCAACCAGTCCCCCAGATTGTGAAACAGGCCTGCCAGCCAAGCCCACTCCACCGGACAGACCCGGGTTCGTTCCGCAATTTCCTGGGCGAGCAGGGCAACTCTGATGCTGCGCGGCCAGCATTCCTGGAGCGCGGGCAGCAGTTCCGGAGCGACCGGAAGCAGTGATAACGCAAAGGCGCGAATCTGGCTTACCGAGTAACAGGCCAGCGCGGGGCGAATCAGCTCCGGATCGCGCGGCGTGGGGGCGGGCAGCGGCGACGATGTCAGCAGGCGCAACGCCAGGAAAGGCTCATGGAGAAAGAAGGGCGCAAAGTCGCCCAGCCCCGATTCGTTCCGGGTGCAAGCCTGCACCAGTTCGGCCAGCACGCCCGGCGTGACCTGAGTAGAACTTAGGTTATTTATTTTGAGTAAAATCTCCACTACCCCCGGTAACGTACTATATATAAGATTATTTTAGTGCGCTGGTCAACGTATAAATGTATACAAGTCGACTGTGGTTAAATAGCAGCTAAGGTTGCGCGCCATCGACGTTCAGGTTTTGAACGCCTTGGCCGATTTATTGTCAGGTAATTCTCAGTATGGCCGAAATCTGGAAGAAGTAATGATGATCAGTATGCGCGCACTTGCTCACAGCTTTTTTCTCGGGTTGACTCTGACCTTGATTATCCCGGCCCCGGCCTATTCCGAGCCGGAGACCGGCACGCCCCAAGCGAGCCAGGACACGCCTGATTATGGCCCCAATTTGTCCGCCATTGCTGCCATTGTCTATGACCAGCAGACAGGCCAGATCCTGCTGTCGAAGAACCCGGATTTACAAAGCCCCATCGCCTCGATTACCAAACTGATGACTGCCGTGGTGTTGATGGACGCAGACGTAAACATGAAAGAACGTATCGCGATTACGCGCCAGGATGTGGACCATCTAAAGGGCACTCGCTCCCGCCTGCCGGCTGGGGCCGTTTACAGCCGTGAGCAGCTACTCAACATGGCCCTGATCGCGTCGGAAAACCGTGCAGCTCACGCCTTGGGCCGCACTACCTTCGCCGGCGGCGAACGCGAATTTGTCGCCGCCATGAACCGCAAGGCACGCCAGCTTGGCATGCTGAACACAAATTATGTGGACCCGACCGGCCTGGACAGCACCAACCGTTCGACCGCCGAAGACTTGGTCAAACTCGTCAATTACGCCTATCTGAATTATCCCGAGATCCGCCGCATTGCCTCCAGCGGCGAGTACAGCCTGGGTTTTCAGCGGGTAGTGATCAAATCGCGTGGTCACAGGCGGCACCACCATGTCGCAAGACGAGTGTGTTACCGGCAGGTGGCTTTTAACAACACCAACCGTCTCACCCGGGAAGGAGAATGGGAAATCGGCTTGTCCAAGACCGGCTTCATCAACGAAGCGGGGCACTGTCTCGTGATGCAGGCGCGCATCGCCCAACGCGAAGTGATCATTGTCTTGCTCGACACGCCGGGGAAATCCGATCGAATCGGTGACGCCACGCGCATCAAGCAATGGCTGGAATCCAAGAGCCCGCTGCGCAACCTGTCTTAAGGGCTTTCCCGTCTCATCCCGCATAATCTGGGCGCACCGGCTCTCCGGTTAGTTTCATGGATTCCACTTTCGCTGGCCTGTTGCTCAAGGTCGTGCTGCCGCTTGCCTTGCTGGTTGGCGCCGGTGGGGCTTGGGCACGCTTTGATCAGGGCATTCCTGCAGCTCAGTTGCGGGCCGAAATCGGCCGCCTGGTTGTCAATCTGTTCGCCCCCGCCTTGCTGTTTGCCGTCACGGCGACCACGACCATAGACCAGCACTTGCTGATGGTTCCGGTCATAGTAGGCAGCACCACGCTGAGCGCAGGCGCGCTGCTCTACCTGCTGTTTTTCCGCAGTCGGCTGGGGCGTAATCTCTCTGACCCTACCCGGGCCACTCTGCTGCTTTGCGGCATGTTCGGCAACGTGTTGTTCATGGGTCTGCCAGTGCTCGGCTTTGTGTTTGGTCAGTCCGGCGAGCGCTATCCGGTATTTGCTGATGTGCTCGCCACCACGCCCCTCGTCTGGACTCTGGGGGTCTGGGTTGCAACGCGGCTGGGCAGCCACCATCCGGAACAGGGCAAGGGCTTTTGGCACCGCTTGTTGCGCTTGCCTCCAATCTGGGCGTTTGTCGCCGGAATGGCCTGCAATGCGCTAAATCTGCCGGTGGAACCGCTGGCCCGCGCCGCCCGTTTCATGGGCCAGGCTACCATCCCGCTGATGATCTTTGTCCTTGGCCTGGCAGTACCCTGGCACGACTTGCGGCCCAACTTGTCGGTGATGATCGCGGTCTCGATCAAACTCGCCGTCATGCCCATGCTGGCACTGGGCGCGCTGCATCTGGCAGGATATACCCTGGATGAGCCCATGCTCGCCGCCGTGGTCGAAACTGCGGTACCTACGATGGTCCTTTCCATCGTCTTTGCCGACCTGTTTCATCTGGATACCCGCACCGCCGCCCTGGTCATGGGCTGGAGCACCCTCATGTCCATCTTGACGCTGCCCGCATGGTTGTTCATCCTGCACGCATAAGCTGCGCGCATGTTCGCTGCGAAATTTGCGCCCGCGCAGTAACGAAGCACAGGAGTTAGATCATGCGCATTGGCTTCATCGGCGCCGGCATCATGGGTCGTCCCATGGCGCTCAATCTCATCAGGGCCGGCCATGATCTGCTGGTCTACGGCCGCCGTTTCGACACCCTGGAACCTCTGCTGGAGGCGGGCGCCCTCGGGAAGGCTACACCGGCCGAGGTGGCGGCTGGCGCCGATATCACCATCACCATGCTGCCTGACACCAAGGCAGTGGAAGATGTGATTTTGGGCGAGCGCGGGACGATTAGGGGTGCGAAACCGGGCTCCATGCTGGTGGATATGAGCACGATTTCTCCCAACGCCACCATAGAGGTTGCCGAAAAGCTGGACGCGCAGGGTATCGAGATGCTGGATGCGCCGGTGTCGGGGGGCGAAGCGGAAGCCCGAGATGGCACCCTGTCCATCATGGTGGGCGGTAAGCCTGACGTGTATGAACGGGTACGCCCGCTGTTCGAGGCACTAGGCAAGAACATTGTGCACGTGGGAAGCAACGGCGCCGGGCAGGTGGCCAAGGCGTGCAATCAGATCGTGATCAGTCTGACACTCGAAGGCGTGGCCGAAGCTTTTCTGCTGGCGCGCCGCAACGGCGTTGATCCGGCCAAGGTGCGCGAGGCACTGCTGGGTGGCTATGCCAACAGCCGCATTCTGGAACTGCACGGGCAGCGCATGCTTCAGGGGAACTTTAAACCTGGCTTCAAGCTGCGACTGCACGACAAAGACATGAATATCGTCCTCGACAACGCGCGCGAACAAGGCCTAACCCTGCCGGGAACTGCCTGCGTGGCGCAGCGCATCCACAAGCTGGTCGGGGCTGGCGATGGCGAACTCGACTCCACAGCGCTGTTGCGCGCCCTGGAGCGGGAAGTCGCAAACGAAGAAGGGAAAGGCTGAACTGCGCGCCTGGCTATTTTTCTATTGCTAGACAAGTTTGTGGTCAGTCAGTTCTTTCTTGATGTAGGCATAGAAAACCGGAGCAGCGATCACGCCGCGGATGCCGAAAGCCGCTTCCATCACCACCATCGCGATCAGCAGTTCCCAGGCATGTGCCTTGATTTGTCCGCCGATAATGCGCGCGTTGACGAAATATTCCAGCTTGTGAATCACCACCAGGAAAGCCAAGGAACCGGCCGCCGCATAGATCCCTTGAGACAGGGAGATAACAACGATCACGGTATTGGAAACCAGATTGCCCAATACCGGCATCAAACCGACCATAAAAGTGACGACTACCATGGTTTTTACGAATGGCAGATGCACGCCAAAGGAAGGCAGAACCACGGTCAGGTAAAGCCAGGTCAGAAAGGTATTGAGGATGGAAATGCGGAGTTGGGCAAATACCACCCGGCGGAACGCAATTCCCAGCCTGACCACCCGCTCGCTCATGGCCTGGGCCAGAGGGCCCAGGCTGTGATTAGGCAGGCCTTCATTGAGCGCAACAAAGGCGCCTATGATCAGGCCGACAACCAGCATGGCAACCACGTGGCCTGCATTGCCGCCGAAGACCTTGATGTCCTGCGCATGGGTACGCAGCCATTCCACGATGATTGCCCTGACTTGGGATTCATCGCCCTGAGGCAGATACTGGCCGATGGCGGGGGGCAACACGCTGCGGGAGGATTCGACAATTTCCGCCATCTTGGTCAGCAGGGCCGGTAGATCATTGCCGGAACGTACATAGGCCACCAGCAGGGCCACCAGGCCAATCAGAAAGGCCAGCACGGTGGCCGAAATCAGTGCCACCACGACAATCTTGGCACGGCTGTGGGACAAACGGCCGGAAACAAAACGCGGCGACACCAGGACGACTACTTCATATACGAGCAGTCCAGCCATCAGGGCTGACAGCAAGTGCATGAACATCACATACAACAGCGCCAGTCCCATCAGTATCCAGGCTGAGATGGTGTGTGCCGTGGGTTTGGCCACCGCTGTCATGATCCCTTCTCCTCGTTATATCTTGCGTGGGGCTGAACCCGTCTCATGCCCGCCGTCATGAGCACATCCGCCCGCGCCCTTGCCTCGCCCCCGTCCTCTCCCGCAAGCGAAGGAGGCGTTTGGGCCGGGCGCTCCCGCGGCGTTCTGTCAGGGGGCGACACACTTTATCTTGAAACCGATCTCGCCGGTCGATTTGTCATTGCTTGTGCGCTCAGAACTGCCTCAATTTCGAACCAACACAGGATCCTATCAACTGGGTATTCAAGCTACTTGTATGAGCCGCTCGGCAAATCCATCCGTGATACGCAAATCAACTTGATCAATGCCCAATCAATGACGCGCGACCCACCCGGCGTTAAAGGCCGTCCCATTACGAGCGCTTGAATCCGCGCTGCGTCAAGCCTGTCAACGGATCGTGAAGTGGACAGCTCCACGCCAATCATCCTCAGCATCGTAAACCGGCACGCCGATACAGACCACCCCCTCAACGTCTTCCCCGTCATCTTCCCTATGACGGCTCCGTCAGTCAGCCTGATCTTCCTGGCTACGGCCGGGTCACGAAGGCTTCGGCTGAAGGTAGAATCGGTTTATTGCAAACGGCCATGCCCATGATCTCCCCCGCCTTCGTCCGAATACTCAAGAGCGTCTTACCGCCGCATTGCCTGCTGATGGACCGCGAAGAGGTCGCGCCTTTCGAGTCCGACGGCCTGACCGCCTATCGCAATCCGCCGGATGTGGTGTGCGTGCCGGAAACGGAAGATCAGGTGAGGGCGGTGGTCAATCTGTGCCGCGAGCACAAGGTGCCCATTGTCGCCCGCGGCGCCGGCACCGGCGTGTCCGGCGGCGCCCTGCCGGTGGATAACGGCGTGCTGCTGGCACTCACCAAATTCAACCGCATTCTCTCCGTCGATGCCCTGGCGCGCACTGCCAGGGTGCAGCCCGGGGTGCGCAACCTCGCGATCTCCGAGGCCGCCGCCCCCTATGGTCTTTACTATGCACCTGACCCATCCTCTCAAATCGCCTGCACCATAGGCGGCAATGTGGCGGAAAACTCGGGTGGCGTGCATTGCCTCAAATATGGCCTGACCGTGCACAACGTGCTCAAGGTTCGCGGCCTCACGATCGACGGAGAGGAACTGACATTCGGCAGCGAAGCGCTGGACGGCGCAGGCTACGACCTGCTTGCCCTGATCAATGGCAGCGAGGGCATGCTGGCCATCACCCTCGAAGTGACGGTCAAACTTTTGCCCGTGCCTGAGCGAACTCAGGTATTGCTTGCGGCCTTCGACGACGTAGGCAAAGCAGGGGCGGCAGTGTCGGCGGTGATTGCGGGCGGAGTACTGCCGGCTGGTTTGGAAATGATGGACAAGCTCGCCATTCAGGCGGCGGAAGCCTACGTCAAGGCAGGCTATCCCCTGGATGCGGAGGCCGTGCTGCTGGTGGAAGTGGACGGCACCAACGAGGAGGTGTCGGAGGACGTGAAGCGTGTCCACGATCTGCTCATTGGCGCGGGCGCCACCTCGGTTCGCACCGCGCGCGACGAAGTCGAGCAGAAACTATTCTGGGCCGGACGCAAGGCCGCCTTCCCGGCCATGGGCCGGCTCGCCCCCGACTACTACTGCATGGACGGCACCATACCGCGGCGTGAACTGCCCGCGGTGCTTGTCCGCATGGCCGAACTGTCCCTCGATTACGCGCTGCCTGTGGCCAACGTCTTCCACGCCGGCGACGGCAACCTGCATCCGCTGATCCTCTATGACGCCAATGTTGAGGGCGAATGGGCCAAGGCCGAACGCTTCGGCTCCGACATCCTGGAATTGTGCGTGGCTCACGGTGGCACCATCACCGGCGAACACGGCGTAGGAATCGAGAAGATCAACCAGATGTGCGTGCAATTTGGCCGGGCCGAACTGGACTCGTTTTTCGGGGTAAAGGCCTGTTTCGATCCGGAAGGTCTGCTCAATCCGGGCAAGGCCATTCCCACCCTGCACCGCTGCGCCGAGTACGGGGCCATGCATGTAAAGGGCGGGGCCTTGCCCTTCCCTGAGTTGCCGAGATTTTGAATTGAGCCCGGAGCTCGTCGATACTTTCGCCGGTCTTGCAGCATTCGCGAATTTGCGGTGAATACTGAACATGGATTTCACTGAACGCATCCAAACTGCGCAGGCCGCGAATGCGCCACTGCGCATCCGCGGCGGCGGCAGCAAGGATTGGTATGGCGGGCCGCTGAGCGGCGAGGTACTTGACCTGTCTGGTCATCGCGGCATCGTCAGTTATGAGCCCAGCGAATTGGTACTCAGCGCCAAGGCCGGCACTCCGCTGGCCGAAATCGAAGCCTTGCTGGATAAGCACAGCCAGATGTTGGCCTTCGAGCCACCGCACTTTGGCGCTACCGCTACCCTGGGCGGCACGCTCGCCTGCGCTTTTGCCGGCCCGCGCCGACCGTATGCCGGCAGTGTGCGGGACATGGTGCTTGGAATACGGCTGATTGACGGCCGCGGACAACGACTCACCTTCGGCGGACAGGTAATGAAGAATGTTGCCGGCTACGATGTGTCCCGCCTGATGGTGGGTGCCCTGGGCACGCTGGGCGTCATTTTGGAAGCCTCGCTCAAGGTGCTGCCCAGACCGCTTGCGGAACGGACTTTGCGGTTTGAACTGGACGAGGCAACGGCGATCCAGAGGATGAACCAGTGGTCGGGCCGGCCGCTGCCACTATCCGCTTCCGCCTGGGTGGGCGGTGCCCTGATGCTGCGGGTATCGGGAGCGGAAACCGCAGTGCGTGCCGCGCACGAAAAATTGGGAGGCGAGATCCATGAGCACGGTGCAGATTTCTGGCGGTCGGCAAGGGAACAGAACGCCGCCTTTTTCAGCGCGAACGATCTGCCCCTGTGGCGCCTGTCGGTGCCGGCCGCCTGCCCACCCCTTGCTCTGCCAGGCAGGCAAGCCCTCACCTGGGGTGGCGCCCAGCGCTGGCTCAAGTCGTCTGCACTGGCAAATACCATCCGTTCCGCGGTGGAAATGGCAGGCGGTCACGCCACCCTGTTCCGCGGCGGCGACAAATCCGTGGGCGTATTTCATCCGTTGTCGGATCCATTGATGAAATACCACCGCCGACTTAAGGCCCAGTTTGACCCGGCCGGCATCCTCAACCCCGGCCGTTTCTATTCCGATTTCTAAACATGCAAACGAATTTGCCAGCCGCCATTGCTGCCACCACCCAGGGCCGTGAAGCTGAGGCCATACTGCGCACCTGCGTGCACTGCGGCTTCTGCCTGGCTACCTGCCCCACGTATCAGATTCTTGGCGATGAACTGGATTCCCCGCGCGGCCGCATTTACCTGATCAAGCAAATGCTGGAAGGCGCGAACGTCACTCGCAAGACCCTCACCCACCTGGATCGCTGCCTGACCTGCCGCAATTGCGAAACCACCTGTCCTTCCGGCGTGCAATTCGGCAGACTCATCGACATAGGCCGCCGCGTGGCAGAAGAGAAAGTCAGCCGCCCGCCGCTGGAACGGATCAAGCGGGACATTCTGAACAAGGTTCTGTCCGAGGGCCGGCGATTTGGTGCATTGCTCTCCCTTGTGCGCATGGTGGAGCCTTTGCTGCCCAAGACCTTGGCAGGAAAGATTCCCACTGCGTTTC
>JBAWGM010000451.1:0-1808 GCA_049592895.1 Thiobacillaceae bacterium
GGCCATTTGCGGCAGTTGCCGCTTGAGCAGTTGCTGCAGACGATCTGCGTCTTCCGGTCCGCTGGCTTCTGCGGCTGCCATCAGGGCCCTGATCGACTGCAGTATGTTCTTCACATCGTGGGTCAAGCGTGCGCCGGTATCGAAGATGGCCTGCGTGTAGGCGTTGTCCCGCAGGGTCTGCTCGCGCAGCTTGCTGGCATAGAAATACCCCAGCAGTTGAGACAGCAGGCGGACATGCAGGGCAAGCGCGGGAAGCAGAGGCCGGTTTGTATGCCAGGTCAGTGTCAGCCCGTGAAACGCGTGGGTCGCGTGATGCACGCCCTCATTCCCGACCCGACCGTCTCCCCGCACGGTTCGCCAGTCCACCCCCTGCACCCAGTCCAGGTCATCCAGCTCGTGCAGCGCATCAATGACGAAGGTTTCCGGGTCGCGTTCGCGCTCGGCCTGAACCGCCAGCTTGCGCGCCCAGTCCTCAAACGGCAGCCCCACCGACAGCAGGTAGCGGGACATGAGTTGACCCATGCCAGAAAATCCGGCGCTGGGGTTCCATATCAGGCTGAGGGTCACCAGAAGCACGGCCATCCCGATCAAGGTCTCGGTCAAGGCCAGCACATAACTCGTCTGGGTGGCAGCCACCACGGTGAACGCCCCCAGGGCCAGCACCACCACGATCAAAAAGGCCATGACGCCATAGAACAGATCGAGCACCGAACCCGGCTGGCGCAGCCCCCTGCCGCCCTTGAACAGGATCAGCAAGGGCAGGGGCAGCAAGCCCCAGCGCACGGCCTCAACCAAGGCTATGGGCAACTGGGTGGCCGGCAGGGTCTTGGGCAGTATCCAGACCAGCAGCAAGGCCATCAAATAGGCCAGTGCAACCAGATACATGAAGCGCTGCCTCTTGCCGGACAACCCCGCCACCACCGCACCGGTCAATCCGATTAGCACCGCCACCCAAAGGCCGAGCACCCACCAGCCCGGCGCAAGAACCAGCAGCGCGGCGACAGCAAAAACGGGCAGCGCCTGGCGCAGATCGAGCTTTTGCTCGCCCCGAAAGAAAGGCTGCCAAAGCAGAAAGAAGCCATAGTGGGCCAGCAGAAAAGCCCGCGACCACACGGCCCCCTGATCGAGCACCACCGCCAGATGCAGGCTGAGCAGCGCCAGGCTCAACCAGCGCAGCGAAGGCGCTGAAGCGAGCAGGTGGCTAGTTCGGGTGAGCAGTTTCAACGTGGTTCTATCTGGAAGGAAGAAGGCGGGATGCGTGCGGCCATTCTCCATGAACCCCATGCTCTCTGGCTATACTGTCGGCCATCTTCCTCGGTAAATTGAATTCATGTCCGCCGCTTTGACCATCGCCCGCGCCATGTGGCGCGAAAGCCTGCACGGCCGGTTCTGGCTGATCTATGGAGTCGTAATGGCCTTAAGCACGGGCGCCGCCGTGTTCATCAGCCAGTTGGTACTCACCGATTCAGACCGCACCCGCATCATCATCCTGGCCGCCATGCTGAGGGCCCTCCTGGCCGTGCAGGTCATCTTGCATGTGGCTGCGGCGGTCAATCGCGAAACCGAGGAACAAGGGCGCGACATGGTCCTGGCCGCCGGCCTGCCCGCGCCCCTGTTGATTGCCGGTCGTCTGCTGGGCTATGGCGTGGGCGCTGTAATCATGGCAGTGGGAGCCGGCCTACTGCTTATGGCCAACGGCGCCGGCCGGCAATTGTTCGTCTGGGCAGTGGGTCTCGGATGCGAGTTGAGCCTGCTGGCCGCCTTTACCCTCGCCGCCGCGCTGGCCATGCGCCAGGTGACCAGCGCGG
>JBAWGM010000452.1:0-6215 GCA_049592895.1 Thiobacillaceae bacterium
TGGGCGACTTCATGGGCGGCGACATAATCGATCACCCCAAGCGGCGCCTGGATCAAGCGCCAGTTCAGCCGGATGCGGCCATCCGGATGGCAAATGCCCCACTGGGTGCGGGCATTGGACAGGGCAAACGCAGGCCGCCGGCCCAGGCATCCGGCAAACTGCCGCACACGCCTGGCCAACATGCGTTGCGCGCGATGGCGCAGCCATTCCTTGACCAGGTCAGCCACTTCTTCGGAGTGGGTGCAGGACACCCACAGCACCCGGCCCACCCGGCGCACATCGGTAAACAGGCAGGGAACGACGCGCAGCTTCAGTCTCACGCCCAGATAGGACAGGGCTGCGCCGTCCTTCCATGCGAATTCCGGCTGACGGCTTGATTGCATCTTCTTGAGGTTACGGATCAGCCAAGCCTCGCGCTCGCGGATAAATTCATCGATTTCCGTCCGCGGCACCCACCAGGGTACGTTAACCCGCACGCCCACTTGGTCCACGCTAAGCGCCAAGGACTTGCGCCGGCTGCGGGTCAGGACATAGGGCACGCTCAGGCTGCCGAGCGCGAGGGTCCCCTGTTCAGTGCGCTTTCGTGGCATGGGGCAGGCGGATCATTTCCGCTTCTATCCAGTCGCGGACTTTTTGATTAAGTGCATCGGCCTTGAGTCCGGCAGATTCGATCACCGGGCCGATGCTGAGGGTAATGGTTCCGGGACGCTTGAAGAACGCATTCTTGGACCAGACCTCCCCGGCATTGTGCGCCACCGGCAGCACGGGGGTTTGCGTATGGGTTGCCAGCCAGGCCCCGCCAATGCCGTAACGGCCGATTTCGCCAGGTTTGATCCGGGTGCCCTCGGGAAAAATGAGTACCCAAAAGCCTTGCGCCAGCCGTTCCCTGCCTTGGGCCACGATCTGCCTGAGGGCCTCTTTGCCGGCATTGCGGTCGATGGCGATCGGCGACAGCATGCGCATGCCCCAGCCAAAAAAGGGAATGTAGAGCAGTTCGCGCTTGAGGACGATCACTTGGGGGGGCAGCAAAATCGGCAGGGCAATTGTTTCCCATGCCGATTGGTGCTTGGCCATCACTACCACCGGGGTATGCGGCAGATTTTCCAGTCCCTTCATCTCATAGCGGATGCCGCAGATGACTCTGGCCAGCCACACAATCAGCCGGTTCCATTGGCTGATGATGCGGTAGCGGGTAAGGGGTCCGAATGGAAAGGTCAGCAGAGAAAGGATCCCAAACACGACGGTCAACAAGCCCTGGATCAATGCAAACAGCGTAGAACGCAGAATGATCATTCGCCCTTGTCTGTTGTTCTAAGCAGGGCCTCGACTGCCTGGGCTAAATCGTCGAAGATTTCGGTGCCCCTGGGAAACGTCCCCTCGGCGTGGGTCTTTCTGCCTTTGCCGGTCAGCACCAGCGTAGGCGCCGCACCCACTTGTTCCGCGGCCTGCAAATCCCGCAGCGAGTCGCCGATGGCCGGCACGCCGGTCAGATCTACATGGAAGCGCTCGGCAATCTGGCGGAACAGACCGGCCTTGGGCTTGCGGCAATCGCAACCAGACTCGGCCGGATGCGGACACAGAAAAATCGCGTCGATCTGGCCGCCGGCACCCATCACGGCCTTGTGCATCTTGGCGTTGATGGCATTGAGGGTTGCCATGTTGAACAGCCCGCGCCCTACACCGGACTGGTTGCTGGCTACTACCACCCGGTAACCCTCGTGATTGAGGCGTGCAATCGCCTCCAGGCTGCCCGGTATGGGCTTCCATTCTTCCGGACTTCTGATGAACTTGTCCGAATCGAAATTGATGACGCCGTCGCGGTCAAGAATAACGAGCTTCATGAATCAATAAGTATAGGCCCTGGCGCACATTCGGGAAATATTGGAATATCTTGCCATGCCCCAGCAGCGCTTTCACCCGAAACTGGTTCTCGCCGCCAAACTGGCTGCGGCCTGCAGCCTGTGTCTGGCGGTCGTGCTGCTGGTGATCTGGTTGACCGGATACTAGGCCGGCCGGCAGATCAAGCGGCCAGTTTGGAGAGATCAGCCACGCGATTCATGGTCTGGTGCAACTCATTCAATAGCGCCAGGCGGTTGTTCCGGAGTGCCGGATCATCGCTGTTCACCATGACTCCGTCAAAGAACGCATCAACCGGCGCCTTCAATGCTGCCAGAGCTTGCAGCGAAGCAGCGTAATCGCCTGCCTCAAACGCCGCATCGGCCATGGGCTTGATTTGTGCAAGCGCATCATTGAGTGCCATCTCGGCAGTTTCCTTGAACAAGCCAGTGTCGATCTCAGTTGGAACACCTTCCTCCAATTTCTTGAGGATATTGCCCACGCGCTTGTTGGCTGCGGCCAGATTTCCTGCTTCCGGCAGTGACGCGAACGCGCGCACCGCCGCAAGCTGCATGGGAACAATATCGATCCGCGTCGGGCGCATGCATAGCACCGCCTCGACTTCATTGGCGGTGTATCCCTGCTCGCGCAGTAGACCACCCAGCCGTTCAAACATGAAGGTTTCGACGTCCGTGTGGGCGTCGCCCAACAGCCCGTGCGGAAACGCAGCAAACGCCATATTCACCAGTTCGGACAGACGCAAAGGCAGCGATTTCTCGATCAACATGCGCAATACGCCCAGAGCGTGCCGGCGCAGCGCAAATGGATCCCTGTCGCCGGTTGGAATCTGTCCGATGCCAAACATGCCGGCCAGAGTTTCCAGCTTGTCCGCCAGCGCCACCACAACGCCAACCTGATTGCGCGGCAACTCATCGCCGGCGAAGCGGGGTTTGTAATGATCCTCGATGGCGAAGGCGATCTCGTCGCCCAATCCGTCATGCTGGGCATAATAGCGCCCCATAATGCCTTGCAGCTCGGGAAACTCGCCCACCATGTCGGTGAGCAAATCAGCCTTGGCCAGCAGTGCGGCACGGTCAGCCAACATCGCAAGTCTTTCGCCGCCGAGTTTCTCGCCAATAGCCCGGGCAATCGCCATGACGCGCTCCACCCGCTCGCCCTGGGTGCCGAGTTTGTTGTGATACACCACTCTTGCCAGTCCCGGCACGCGCGACTCCAGCGGCTTTTTGCGGTCCTGATCGAAGAAGAATTTGGCATCAGCCAGGCGCGGCCGCACCACGCGCTCGTTGCCGCCAGTAACCGCAGATGCATCGCTGGGTGAAATGTTGGAGACGATCAGAAATTTGTTTGTCAGCTTGCCGTCGCTATTCAATAGAGGGAAATATTTCTGGTTAGCCTTCATGGTCAGGATCAGGCATTCCTGAGGTACTTGCAGAAAGGCCTCGTCGAATTTGCCAGCCAGCACGTTCGGCCGCTCTACCAATGCAGTCACTTCATCCAGTAACGCCGCATCCTCGATGGGCTTCAGCCCAAGCCTGGCCGCCGACTCGCCAAGCTGTCGCAATATCTCGCTACGGCGCTCTTCAAAGCTGGCAATCACCGCTCCATCATCACGCAACTGCGAGGCATAGCTGTCGGCGTTCTGGAGCACTACGGTACTGTGTTTCGCCTCGAAGCGGTGACCTTGGGTTTCGCGTCCGGCATTCAACCCTAGGACGGACACTGGCACCAATTCACTGCCATGCAATGCAACCAGGCCATGGGCGGGACGCACAAAGTTGACCGAGCTCCATCCATCGGCAAGTTGATAGGACATCACTTTGGGGATGGGTAGCTTGGCTAAGGCCTTTTCCAAGGCCTTTTGCAGGCCGTCGGCTAGGTTCGCGCCTTTTTCATCGCGCCTGAAATACAGGCTCTTGTCAGGTGCATGCCAAAGATGGTGCAAGACTGTGGCATCCAGGCCAAGATTGGTCAGCTTCTTAAGCAATGCAGGAGTAGCCCGTCCATCGGCGGAAAGGCCAATGCTTACCGGCATGAGTTTAGTGACATGCTCCATTTCCGGAGCCTCTGCCAGTACTCCTCTAATTAACACCGCAAGACGACGCGGCGAAGCAAACCATTCGATTGCGTTGTTTGGAGTTGTCAAATTCTGCTCTGCAAGCTCTGTATTTAACTCAATAGCAAACCGGTAACCGAGTTTATTCAATGCCTTGGGCGGCAATTCCTCGACAAATAGTTCGACCAATAAATTCGCTTCTTTAATCACATCGGCGCCCATGTTCAGGCCGCCTCTTTCTTAGCCAGTTGTGCCAACACTTCCTCCGCCCATGCCTTGGGCGCCATGGGAAAACCAAGCCGTGCGCGGCTATCGAGATAACTTTTCGCTACGCTTCTGGCGAGATTGCGAATGCGGCCGATGTAGGCGGCACGCTCGGTGACGGAAATCGCGCCGCGCGCATCGAGCAGGTTGAAAGTGTGGGCCGCTTTCAGCACCTGCTCATAGGCGGGTAGCGCAAGCTTCTGCTCCATGAGATGCTGCGCCTGTATTTCGTGCGCAGTAAAAGCAGTCAACAAGAAGTCCACATCGCTGTGCTCAAAATTGTAGGCCGACTGCTCGACTTCATTCTGGTGATAGACATCACGGTAAGTAAGTCCTTCCGTCCATGTCAGGTCAAACACGCTTTCCACGCCCTGCAGGTACATGGCCAGACGCTCAAGGCCGTAAGTGATTTCGCCGGTAATGGGTCTGCAGTCGATGCCGCCAACCTGCTGGAAATAGGTGAACTGGGTGACCTCCATGCCGTTCAGCCAGACTTCCCAGCCTAGCCCCCAGGCACCGAGGGTGGGGTTTTCCCAGTCGTCCTCGACAAAGCGCACGTCATTCTTCCTGAGATCCAAACCCAGGGCTTCGAGTGAGCCCAAATAAAGCTCAAGAATATTGGCAGGCGCGGGCTTCAACACCACCTGGAACTGGTAGTAGTGCTGCAGGCGGTTGGGATTCTCCCCGTATCGCCCGTCCTTGGGCCGGCGCGAAGGCTGTACGTAGGCGGCCTTCCAGGGTTCCGGCCCCAGAGCGCGCAGGAAGGTGGCGGTGTGGCTGGTGCCCGCACCGACTTCCATGTCATAGGGTTGCAGCAGGGCGCAACCCTGTTTGGCCCAGTAGCTTTGCAGGGCCAGGATGATGTCCTGGAAACTTTGCATAGGGGGTGCGGCTGGCTAAAAGCGCCCATTCTAACCCGGCGCAGGCATATGCCCTGTCCTTCCCCATTCATGCGATCAGCGCAGTGCGTTATTGGATCCGTCCAACTGCCTTCCGTGTTCCGAAGAGGGCGTTGCCAACGCGGACCATAGTCGCGCCCTCCGCGATGGCCCACGGGAAGTCGCCGCTCATACCCATCGAAAGCTCACTGAATTCGGGCAGATCCATGCGCTCGCGCAAAGCGTCGCGCAATTCGCGCAACTGGGCAAAGGCGCGTCGCGTCTGTGCTTCCCCTGCATTCAGACGACCAATGGTCATCAGCCCGCGCAGGCTCAGTCCGGCAAAATTTGCCTCAAGAATCGTTTCGACCAATGGGACAAGATCGGCTGGCGCGATGCCGTGCTTGTTGGGATCCTCGTCAACGTTTATCTGGATCAGCGCGTTGCATGCAATGCCCGCGATCTGCGCCGCATCGTTCAGCCGGCGGGCGAGTTCCAGCCTGTCGACCGAATGGACCCATTGAAATGCTGCGGGGACAATGCGCGCCTTGTTGGACTGAAGATGCCCGATAAGATGCCACTCGAGGGGAGGAACTGCCGCCGGCAAGACATTCAGAGAAGCCTGCTTGTCGAGCGCTTCCTGTACCCGATTCTCGCCGAATACGATCTGGCCCGCGTGGACGGCCGCCATCACCGCTTCGGCTGGATGCGCCTTGGAGACCGCGATCAGGCGAACCTCGCGGCAGTCTCTGCCGGCGCGGCGTGCAGCCTCGTCGATTTGCTCGTGTATCGCTGCCAGCCGACTGGCCATATCGTGCATCGGGTAAGCCTCATGCTCGGATAGTTCAAGCTGCATTTACGACTCGCTTAAGCAAGATCACCGATTTGCGGCGCGGGTTGCCATTCTGTTCTCGGGCGCCCAGTTTGTCGCGGAATTCTCAAGCCGCAGGGACGATACCCGGATCGCAGGTTGAAACCAGGAGAACGACGGACCCATTCCTGATCTTCTTATGGCCTGAAGGCAACTTTCCTTCGGTGCGTCAACATTTCTTCATTACCGGCCGATGGGTGTCGGAAACTCGTATTTATTGCCCGTGGGGAGTTGGCCGCTTTTCCGGACCACAACAACATTTACCTTTCCAATCAATAGCCTACAAATGGGC
>JBAWGM010000453.1:0-3327 GCA_049592895.1 Thiobacillaceae bacterium
GTCATCGACCTTCCTGATGCCGTGTGCGCCGTGGCAGTCAAAACACTTAGCCGTATTGGTGTAACCCAGGCGTGCCACCTGGCCATGGTAGGATCCCAGATAGGACTTTTGCTCCTCCTTGTGGCAATTTCCACAATTCTGGGTGATGCTCAGCTTTGTTGCATCCCCCTGGGGCGAGTTAATGTTGTGGGTGGTGTGGCAGTCTGAACAGACCGCGGCCCTGGTATTCTTCTGCTCCATTACCGCCTTGCCATGCACGGAGCTTAGATATTCAGCCTTTTCCTTCTCATGGCAGCGACCGCAGACCTCGGGATTCTTCAGACGGTGCCCGGGACTCTGTTCGCTACCGATCGGTCCAATGTTGTGAGCATCGTGGCAATCGGTGCAGGTGGCGTTGACCTTGCTATCGTCCAGTCTATTGGGTTGTGCATGGACTGAATGCAGATAACTGTCGGTTTGCTGGATCACCATCCTGAGCGTTTTATATTCAGCGGTAGGATGTTGCTGTTGCTCCGCCCATTTCTGCCTGTGGCATTCGATGCAACCTACGCGTATGGGTAAGGGTTCCTCATGGGGCAGCGCGGTGATGTTGTTGTGACACCCAACGCAGAACTGCTTGCCGTGAGCACTGCGCTCAAACGCCGACTTGTCCACGAAGATATTGATTTCGGTCCCGTCCGGCCGTTTGACCGTCTTGGCCTCCTCATCGCCGTGGCAATTCATGCAGCGTTTGTTGGCAATGACTTTGGGCGCCGCATCGGCGCCGGCCTGAACGGATGGCGTATCCGCACCCTGAGAGAGAGGTGCGGCCAACGGGAGAAGAACCGTGGCCAGACTCCACAACAGTGACCTCAAGACTTTTCCGGCCATTGTTGTCATCCAGCCTTCTGGACCGCGGATATGAACGCTGTCTACAGTGACAGGATCCACTTGGCTATGGCATCAGCATCCTTGACCGGGATATCGTCGTCACCAGCCATCTGGGTCTTCTTGCCCAATTTCTTGGCCCAGACTCCTTTGCTACCCTTCTTGATGATATCCACAAGTAGCTTTTCGGCGCCCTTCTGACCTTTGCGTTTCTCGGCAATTTCCTTGTAACTGGGGCCTTCACTTCTTTGCCGGGCGGCACCCGGTTTGACTTCCAGTCTGCGGCAGTCGCTGCACCCGTATTTGTCGGAAAGCTCCATACTGGAAACTGCGGGAACAGAAACGAAACCGGACAGCGCTATGGCAATAATGATGTAACGCATTTTTGGCCTCACAGGAAAAAGTGGGTTAATACCGACTGCTTACCATTCGTTACACAGACTTAATCAGCGTAGTTGAAATTTTCATGGCATTCAATGGTTTTGAATTAGATAAACTAATGACCTTGCCAAATAAGCGGTTTCTTTGTTCGGTGGGATCGCCCTGGTCGTGGTCGTCGCTATAGACACCTTGCCATCTGTCCGCCAGGTCTCGAAGCAATGCGCTTAGTCCCAGGACGCAATGCCGCCTTGCGCCTGGCTGGCATGAACTGCATCGAGGAGATGCACGGCGCCATTCTGGAAAACAGTGGCACGATTTCCGTTGCCGTCAAGAGCCACGCGGCCAGTCAGTCTGATACGCCGTCGTTGAACCAGCTCAGGTCGGCCTGCCCGCAACACCCTGGTCGTCGGGGCATTCCGTTCGGGCCAGGGCAAGAACTGCACGCAGAGCATTACCGTTGTCCGAATACGAAGCGCTTCAAGAACGCGAGGCTTATCAGCGCGGTCAATCCCATGCAGGCAAGCCAAGCAAGGTTGTGATTGAGAGGATGGCGAACGACGAGAAACCAGTTCAGGCTGGTCGTTGCCACGGCGGTGCCGGAATACATGACGTAGGCACACCCCAGGCTGGGCCAGTAGCGGCCAGGTTCGTCGAAGGTCAGCCAGCGGTGCAGCGCATGCTGGCGCGACACGTTTATGAGAAAGGCCAGCAGCCAGCTTGTCGTTGCCCTGGGCTCGATCGGATTCAAGAGATAGACGAGCAGGTAGGTGACGTATCCAATCATGGCGCCGATACAGGCAGTTGCCACAATGCGCAGCAATTCCGGCATTGCCCGGTAACGCCGCAAGCATGATTGTGCGAGCCGCCTGATCTGCTGGCGCATGGACAATCTGATCTCAACGAGCCAGGAACGATAACCAGGCCCCACCGAGTGCAAGCGCGGGGAGAAAGCTGTCGAACCGGTCAAGCACTCCGCCGTGTCCTGGCAGCAGGCGGCCAAAGTCCTTGATCCCCGACCGCCGCTTGAGCCAGGAAGCGGAAAGGTCGCCGCACAGGGCGGCGGCGCACAGGATGAGGCCGGTCTGCAAGGCGCCGCCGACCGACTGCCCAACCATGGCTCGAAGCGCGGAGGCGATGCAGAGCGCCGCCATGGCGCCGGCGAGCGCGCCTTCTATCGTCTTGCCCGGGCTGATGCGAGGTGCGAGTTGGTGCCGCCCGATGATCTGCCCGCCCGCCTGACTGAAGCCATCGAAGCCGGCAACGACGACATAGATGAAGGCCACGCTGGTGGGAGCAAGCAGAGCCAGAACAGCCAGGCAGGTTGCGCCAAGGACGCTGTAGCACAGCCAGATCACCAGGCGCGGCGGGCCGTTGGCTCGTGGCATGCGGCGCAAGGCCGCAGCAACCTCGATTGCCCCAAGAACAAGAATTACGGTGACCAGACCCATCAGCCACCCTGTTCCCAAATGAGCGGCCGCCAGAACCGCGGAGACGATGGCAAGGTAAACGAAATATTTGACCCACCTTGCGCGCCGCACATCCGGGGCTGCCCGGGCGGACGACACGGCCATCAGTACTGCGCCTGCCAGAAAGCACCCGAGAACGATGAAGATCAGACGCTCCATCTGTTCCTTCCGGGCTGCGGGCGATTCATTGCGGATAGGGGATGAATGATTTCCAGCGCCAGGACATTTCTCAGATCAAAACTGAGGCGCTCTGCGCGGCTGATATCCGCGCGTTCGGGTAGCAAGCACTCGGATTTCATGGATGCCTTGCGCGTTGTCTCAATAACCAGTAGAGCCCGCCCACGTTGGGCGTCCACTCTGGCAGCATGGCGAGCAAGATGAATTCCTCAAGCTGGCTGGCGACGGCGAGGAACACACCGGCCCAGAACAGCGAGGCATTGAAACCCCACAGGAACAATACAGCGATGAATCCGCCCAAGGCATAGGCGGTTGCGCGTGACAGGAAAGTGTGGAAGCTGGCCATCCGGCCATAGCGCAGGAAACCGGCCAGACTGCCGCCCAGCCAGAGAGCGATGACCAGCAGGAACACGCTGGAATGGGCGCTCACCACCTG
>JBAWGM010000454.1:0-5962 GCA_049592895.1 Thiobacillaceae bacterium
AACTACCGTGCGTAGATCCACCCTAACCACTTTCTGAATCACCGGGACGATGATGACAAGGCCCGGGCCTTTCACTTTCCAAAAACGTCCCAAGGTAAAGACAACGCCTCGCTCGTATTCGCGAAAAACACGGATCGCTGAGGATAAAAACAAGGCCAATGCGGCGAGAACAATGAAGAGAATAATCGGTGTAGAGTCTAAGGGCATGTCGTATCTCCTAATGGTTGGTTTGTTCAGTCGAAATCGGAAGACCTCTTCTCTGTCTTTGACCTCCTGTTTGTTGACGCGTTAAAAAATGACCCGTCTGAGCGAGTTGCCTTGCTCACCCTTGTCGTTAATATTCGGGGAAGTGGTCAGCCAGTGACGCGCCTTTCTATAGCAACATACCCAGAGGAAGGTTGTGTAGGGTAAGGGCTCGGGTAGAGTGCCTCATATCTTTTTGTCTTGGGCTGCCATTGCCGTGGTTGATCCACCACAGCTTCAACAATACTACGCGCTTGCCGACAGGCTCATTGAGCAGTCCAGCAGAGAGGAACTCATCCGTCTAAGGCTAATCCAAACAAGCGTGCGTTCGGAGTCCGGGAAGGAGGATGGATCGTGATCAGAAAATTGCTCGCCTGCTTAATCGCCACATTTAGCTGGCAGGCGTACGCGGCGCTAAACGTTGGTGACGATGCCCCGGATTTCACGGCCAAGGCCACCATTGCCGGTAAGGAGCTCACCTACGTCCTGCACGACGCCCTCAAGTCCGGTCCTGTGGTGCTGTATTTCTACCCGGCGGCCTTCACGCCCGGATGCACTGTTGAGGCGCACGACTTCGCCGTGGCGGTCGACAAATACAAGGCGCTAGGGGCCTCGGTCATCGGCGTTTCGCATGACCCCATCGACATCCTGAAGCGCTTTTCCGTCAGCGAGTGCCGGAGTAAGTTCGCTGTTGTAGCGGACACCGATGGCGCCATCATGCATGCCTACGATGCGGTCATGTTCCGGGCGCCGAAGTACGCCAGTCGTACCTCCTACGTCATCGCGCCGACCAGCAGGATTCTGTACGTCTACAGCAGCCTCAATCCGGATAAGCACGTCGCGAACACGCTTGCCGCGCTGCGCAAGTGGACATCTGGAAATGACCGGCTACACCGTGACTAACGCGGGTTCTTTCGCATCATGAGTGGCCACAAATGATCGATCTGTATTACTGGACCACACCTAACGGTCACAAGATCACCCTGTTTCTTGAGGAGACCGGCCTGCCTTACCGGATCCTGCCGGTGAACATCGGTAGGGGCCAACAGTTCGAGACGGAATTTCTGCGTATCTCACCCAACAACAAGATACCGGCTATCGTCGATACGGAGCCGGCCGATGGAGGTGTGCCGGTATCGGTGTTCGAGTCTGGCGCCATCCTGCTCTACCTGGCGGAGAAGATGGGCCGCTTTCTCCCGGCAGATTTGCGGGGGCGCTACGAAACCATGCAGTGGTTATTCTGGCAGATGGGCGGCCTGGGGCCGATGGCCGGTCAGAGCCACCACTTCACGCAATATGCGCCTGAGCCCATCCCCTATGCCATCGAGCGCTATGTCAAGGAAACTGGCCGACTTTACGCGGTGTTGAATCGGCGCCTCGCTGACCGTGCGTTCATCGTCGGGGAGTATTCCATTGCCGACATGGCCTGCTATCCCTGGATCGTACCGCATGAGCGCCAGGGTCAGGATCTGGGCACCTTCCCGCATCTGCGCCGCTGGTTTGACGCCATCGCCGCGCGCCCGGCCACCAGTCGCGCCTATGAACTCGCTCGGGAGATCAATCCCACGCCGGTCATGGACGAGACGGCCAGACGCATCCTGTTCGGTCAGGACGCCAGCCGGGTCATATAGTCTGTGGGCGTCGGCTGTCAACCCGTCGACGGGGGATCGTTTGTGATCCAACTTTCAGGTCACTGCCGTCACAGCGAACTGCCCGGCCAAAGCGCAAGGTGATAATGAAGCGTTGAGTGCCACATAGGAAACCTGTCCCCTATTGCTCCAGACGGACTCATCAAGAAGAGATTTGCTGAGGCCAATAGCGATGAACCGTGACGATCATTGTGACCGTCGCCCTCCCGCGACCTGCTTTATAGTTCGGGTTGCAAGGATCAGAAGGCCGGCCGCCTGTTGCAGTGCCCCCGTCATCTCAGCGACTTGGCTTGGGCACAAGACAAACAGAGTCTTCTTGGTACCGACTTTCCCAAACCCGCAGATGAATAGTTCCATCGTCAAAAGCTACCTGCCCTGGGTTGTTGCTGCGGCGCTCTTCATGGAGCAACTGGATTCCACCATCGTCAATACGGCCGTGCCAGCGATGGCGACAAGCCTGAACGTGACGCCACTGAGCCTGAAAGCGGTTGTCGCCAGCTACATCCTGAGCCTGGCCGTCTGCATCCCTGTGAGCGGCTGGATGGCCGACCGGTTCGGCACGCGACGCGTTTTCGGCAGCGCGGTGACCATTTTTACAATCTCCTCGATCCTGTGCGGGCTGTCTATCAATGTGCCCATGCTCGTCGCGGCGAGAATTGTGCAAGGCATCGGTGCGGCAATGATGATGCCGGTGGGCCGGCTTGCGATCATCCGCACCTTCCCCAAATCGGAACTGTTGATGGCGATGAACTTCGTCATCATTCCTGCATTGATCGGCCCCTTGCTCGGCCCCACCGTTGGGGGCCTCATCGTGCATTGGTTGTCATGGCGGGAGATCTTTTTTGTCAACGTGCCGGTAGGCATCGTGGCGCTGCTGTTGGCCTATCGCCACATGCCGGATTATCGTGGTGAGGCATCCCGGCCTCTGGATGTTGTCGGTCTGGTTTTGTTCGGCAGCGGGACGGCGCTGTTTTCGTGGTTGCTGGAAATCTTTGGCGAGCATCATATCGACGTGACCTCGGCCACGATTCTGCTGCTGCTGAGTTTCAGCCTGCTGGCGACCTATGTCTGGCATGCCCGCCACACAAGCTTTCCATTGCTGCGCCTGGCCTTATTCAAGGTGCGCACCTTCCGCATTTCCGTGCTTGGCGGGTTCATCACCCGTCTCGGGGTCGGCGGGCTGCCGTTCCTGTTGCCGCTCCTCTACCAGGTTGGCCTGGGGATGCCGGCCTGGCAGTCAGGCCTGCTGATGATGCCCGCAGCCGCAGCGGCAATGGGTATGAAGTTTATTGCCACACGTGTTCTGGCGCATTATGGCTACCGGCAGGTGCTGATCGTGAATACGCTTCTGATTGGGGTCGTCGTCGGTCTCTACGCGATGGTAGACATCAGCACGCCTATCCTGTTGATCGTGCTTCTGGGGCTGGGTTTTGGCTTCTTCAACTCGCTGCAATTTACCAGCATGAATTCGATGGCCTATGCCGATATCGATACGGCCGATTCCAGCATGGCCAGCACCATCGCCAGCTCGATGCAGCAGATGTCGATGAGCTTCGGTCTGGCCTGGGGATCGCTGATCGCAGGCTGGTACCTGGGTAATCTCCCGCAAACCGACCGGGTCGCCGTGACCGCTGCATTGCACCATGCCATCCTGACACTGGCAGGCCTGACTATCCTGTCTTCGCTGTCGTTCTGGTCATTGCGGGTGGAAGACGGCGAAAGTGTCAGTCAGGCCAACTTGCGCGAAGCCTGATGCGCGGGATCTCGGTATCGTGAACCATTGTGTAAATCGGCCGACAAACAACACAGACCCTCTATTGGGTCCATAGGTGATTTCATTTTGAGCCAGCCTGAGTATCTTTACGCAGCGGCCGTAAGCCCCGTGTCGACCCAGACCATTACGACAGACAATCAGTTATTGGTAGCCAGGGAAGTCCGCATTCCCGTCAAGGGTGCTGATATGCCGACCTACATGGCCCATCCAATAGCGGGAGACGACTTCCCCGTCGTCCTGGTCATCCAGGAAATCTTCGGGGTGCACGAGCATATCCGGGACGTGTGTCGCCGTTTTGCCAAGCTGGGCTACCTGGCCGTTGCCCCCGAGCTGTTCGCTCGATCTGGCGATGTCTCCAAAATAAAGGATATCAACGAGATTGTCACGAATGTGGTGAGTAAGGTGTCCGACGCGCAGGTCATCGGAGATCTCGATGCGACTGTCGCTTTCGTCGCTGCGCACACATCAGGTGATATTGACCGCCTTGCCGTCCCCGGATTCTGTTGGGGCGGCCGCATTACCTGGCTTTACTGTGCGCACAATGCGAAAGTCAAAGCCGGCGTCGCCTGGTATGGGAGGCTCGCGGGTCCCACTGGTGAATTGCAACCCCTGCATCCAGTCGACATTGCCGCTGTGCTCAAGGTGCCGGTGCTAGGGCTCTATGGGGGGAAGGACGCCGGCATTCCGCTTGGAAGTGTCGACCAGATGAGGCAGCTACTGGCAGCCGGGGACAGCGGCTCGGAAATTCACGTTTATGCCGATGCCTCGCATGCGTTCTTTGCCGATTACCGTCCAAACTACCGCAAAGAAGATGCGGAAGACGGATGGAAACAGTCGCAGGCCTGGTTGGCTAAGCATGGCGTGCGCGGCGTCCGATTGGATGACTTGAGTGCTTGAGCAAATGAGACGTATCTTTCTTGGACGTAGCGATCTGTCTGTCAGCCAGATTTGCCTGGGCACCATGACGTTTGGCCAGCAGAACAGCGAAGCGGAGGCGCATGCCCAGCTGAACTTTGCCCTCAGCCAAGGCATCAACTTCATCGATACCGCGGAAATGTATCCGGTCCCGGCCCTGTCCGAGACCACGGGGCTGACCGAACGATATGTGGGTTCCTGGCTGAAGCAGCAGCCCAGAGATCAGATCGTCCTGGCCACAAAGGCAACGGGTCCTGGACGCACGCTGACGTGGATCCGCGAAGGGAACCTCAGTTTCAACCACGCTAACCTTCAGCGGGCGCTCGAAGGCTCCCTGAAACGGTTGCAAACAGACTATATCGATCTCTATCAGCTGCATTGGCCGGATCGCAATGCGCCCATATTCGGCAATTACCGCTTTCATCCCGAACAGGAACGTCAAACAGTGCCTCTTCAGGAAACCCTGTCAGTGCTGGGTGACTTTATCAAGGACGGCAAAATACGCCATTGGGGATTGTCAAACGAAACGCCGTGGGGCGTACTGACGGTTCTCCGTCTTGCCGACGAACTGGGTCTTCCGCGGCCTGTTTCAGTGCAGAACGCCTACAGCCTGCTGAACCGGACCTGGGAGAATGGCTTGGCCGAAATAGGTTACCGCGAAAGAATCAGCCTGCTTGCTTATTCGCCCCTTGGGTTTGGTCTGTTGTCGGGAAAATACCTGCGTAACCCAAAGGTGTTGGGGCGCGTGAACCTGTTCGACGGATTCGCCGGCCGGTACAACAAACCCAATACAGCTGCCGCCGTGGCTGCTTATGTCGACCTCGCACAGCAGCATGGACTGAGCCCTGTCCAACTTGCGTTGGGCTTCAACTATAGCCGGTGGTGCGTCGACAGCACGATTATCGGGTCGACAACAATGGAGCAGTTACAGGAAAATATATCGGCCTCGCAAGTAACGCTTTCGCCCGCCGTGCTGGCAGGCATCGAGGAAATTCATCTTCGGTTTCCCAACCCTGCTCCTTGAGGTCGGTCTGGTGGCGCGAATCCATAGCCGAAGTTGTCGACCACATCTCCAGCGGCAGGTCCGATTACTTGCCGATCATGCCAACCCTATGACCGGTGGCTTTCTGATGTATACCGACCGCCAGGTCACGCATTTCTTCCGTCTCAGCCAGCGTCGTTTCGTGGCCGGGAGCGACTAACAGACGATGCTGCCAACCTAGCTAGCGGGGCTGGGCGCCTTTCACGAATTCTATCGAGGCCTGAAACAGATCGAGATCTTTCTCGTACTCAGCCGCATCGACGCGGTTAATCTGTATCCATTCTCTTGTGCTGACCATTCCGCCAGGCTGAAACGGGACGACATTGCCCCATGAGAACT
>JBAWGM010000455.1:0-7153 GCA_049592895.1 Thiobacillaceae bacterium
GAGGTCTTGCTGCTTGCGCTGCAGCTGTGCTTTAACATTGCCGCCGTTCGGCAATTTCCAGCGAAAACTCTGGGGCTTCTAATCCGAACGGCAGCTTGCCGAAAAACGCTACTCACCCTTTCGACCCGTTGCCGCCTGTCGACATTCCTGAAAGCTGACTGTCAATCTGACAGAAGCCGACGTTCGCGCCACGGTTACTTCGGCGTGCACGCGCCCAACTCACCGCTGCGCACCGCAGTCACCGCCCTCGCGCTGGCGCACCGTCGCGCTGCCCGCTACGCTTGGGCGCTGTTGCTCGCCCGCATCTATGAAGTTTTCCCGCTCCGCTGCACCCACTGCGGCGCCGAGATGCGGATCATCGCCTTCATCACCGACCCTTCGACCGTCCGCGACATCCTCGCCCACCTCGGCGAACCGACGGCACCACCCCGCATCGCGCCCGCCGGCGGCCCGCCGCTATGGGAGGTCGTCAGCGCCGAGCACGAGTCGATCCCCGATCCGGCGCTACTGCCCATCCCGGCCTTCGAGTTCGACCAGCGCCTCATCTGGTAGCCACGACCGTCGACGTTCGTCTCTGCGCGACGCCGGGCGGGCTCGTCGGGCGGCCACCCGCCTGCCCGCGCGCGGCCGCCTTGGCGTCAGCACCCGCGCCAAAGTGCAATGACAAGCGTGCGCAGCAGCCGTTGCCACCGAAAATCGACGCTTGACCCACCCCACTGACTCCACCACAATCAGGCTCGCGCTATTGAAACACCTATCCTTAACATGGAGGCGACGTGCCCTCGCCCATTGCCCTGCCCCCGTGCCTGATGGACTGCTACAAGGTCCTCTATCCCAATCTCGACTTCTCGCGTATCGCCTTTCATGAAGGCATGCCGGCTGCTGCCGGCAGCCCGAAGGGCTTCACGATGTCATCGGGCGGGTATGGCACCGACATCCATATCTACATCCGCGAATACCTGCCCTGCTCGAAAGACACCTTTCTGACGATCGGGCACGAACTGGTGCATGCCGTACAGATTCAGGGCATGACCGGTGGCGGCCACATCCCGGGTTCCTGGACGACTTACTACATGTCGCACTGGCTGGGCTGCGCCGGGCGCGGCTCCCATTGCGACAACGAGCTGGAGAAAGAAGCGTATGACTTCGCCGACGGCGGATGTACCGGCAACGGAAAGCTCCGGGATTTTGTCGACACGCAGACCCACGGCATCGTGCCGTGCAAATGCACGCGGCCTCCATGGTCAACACCGAACTCCGTCGGCGGGCAATCCTTCGTCGATGCGTTGAAGGCCTCAGGCCTGGTGAAGACCGAGAGCAGCGTCGGCCGCACCTGGTGCTCTCTCATCAATTGGCCCATCACGTTCATCGCCGGCGTCTTCTCGGTCTTCGGGTTTGGCAGTACCGGCGGTGCATGGGGTTCCGGTATCGGAATCGTCGCGGGCGGAATCATCGGTGGAATCATCGGCGGCTTCTTGGGCGGCCCCCTCGGCGCAATCATCGGCGCCTGGCTCGGCGCGTTGCTGGGCGGACTCCTCGGCGGCTTGCTCGGCTCGCTGATCGACTGGCTCTTCTCGGGTCCATCGGCACGCATCTGGTTCACTGCGTTCGACGGCGCGAGCTGGATCATTCCCGACATTCCCATTACGCATGAAGACCACACTCGAACCAGCCACGGACCGGCCCTCGCGGTGTTCGGCAACCAGCTGATCACCGCCTACAAGGGGAGCGGCAGCAACGACGTCTGGTACAACTGGTTTGATACCAACGGCTGGCAGGCGCAGGACAAGGAGGTCTCGCAGAACGGCCATACGCAGACCAGCGAAGCGCCGGCGCTCGCGGAGTACAACGGCAAGCTGTACATGGCGTACAAGGGCGGTAGTTCGACCGACATCTGGTACAACGTGTACGATGGCGCGAACTGGCTGCCGCAGGATCTCGAGATCACCCAGGGCGGTCACACCAAGACCAGCAAGGGACCCGCGCTCGCCGCATACAACGGCAAGCTGTACATGGCGTACAAGGGCGGCGATAGCAACGAGCTCTGGTACAACGTGTTCGATGGCACAAGCTGGCTGCCGCAGGACATCAAGATCACGCAGGGCGGTCATACGTACAGCAGCGAGGGACCGGCGCTGGCCGCGTACAACGGCAAGCTGTACATGGCGTACAAGGCCGGCAGCAGCAACGAGCTCTGGTACAACGTGTTCGATGGCGCAAACTGGCTGGCGCAGGACATCAAGATCACGCAGAACGGTCATACGCTGACCAGCGCGGCGCCGGCGCTGGCCGTGTTCAACAACCTGCTGTACCTGGCTTACAAGGCCGGCAGCAGCAACGAGCTCTGGTACAACACGTTCGACGGCAATGCCTGGCTGCCGCAGGACATCAAGATAACCGCGGATGGGCACGTGAAAACCGGCCGAGGCCCGGCGTTGGCCGTGGCGCCGCCCTATCTAGTCATGGTTTACCGCGACGACAGCTGAAGCCGGATTAGAAATCCACTTTGCCGAAACGGGCGAGGCCTTGATTGTGTCCGGGCGGATCGAGCACCGATTCGTCCAGTGGCAGGGGATCGCCGAGCCACTGCGCGAGTGTCGTGTGGTCGGCGACGTCGTCATCCGTGAGCGGATGGACGAGGCTCGTGAGGCCCGTCGCTTTCAGAATCTCGGTGATGTGCGGCACCGCGGACTCGCGAAGTCTCCACTGGCGTCGTTGTCTTCGCCCCCGCCGATTGTGGCTCCCGTAGGGGCAGTGTTGCCAAAGCCCCCCGCGACGGTTCCGAAGCGCCCTGCGCTATTGCCGAACCCGCCACCAACCGTGCCAAACTCATCAGTAACCTGATTTGGGCTGAAGGTGCTGCCATTGTTGCCGCCACCCGCGATCGTCGCGCCGACCATGCCGCCGGCGACTGTATTGCCGAACATTCCGCCAATGATGTTCGGCGACTCATCGGAGCCATTGTTCAGACCCCAAACCTTCACGTTGCTCGCCCTTCACATGGAAGCACAAGCAACGCGGATGACCGCTTACTGGACGCTTCAGCGGAGGCGCTGACGGTCTGCTTGTGGCCGGGAGCACTCATCAAGCGCCGTGCCTCAAAGCGGACCTGCATCAACCCGCCCATTTTTCCCATCGTTCGCTTTCTGCGATTATTTGGAACCGCCGCTCCCGGCCAACTGCGGACCTTCGTCAATCCGACAAAGCCGCCGTTTGATCGGCGGGTTCACTCTGAAACTGGCCCGATAGCCTACGAGTGCAGTTCGGCCATTGTGGTCAACTTCATCGTCGAATTTGACGGTAACGATCGATTCGAAATCCCTGAGGCACTTGCCTTTGGTGGGTGATGGAGTTGCAGCTGTTACAGTGGCGCAGACGACATTTTTGCTAACTTGCCATCTACGTCCCGTAACAACAGTCCATGCCTCTCCAGCCGAATCGCCTGTCGCGAACCTTCATCGACTTCTTCGAGTCAGAGAAGGCATCCGGCGTCCTGCTGATTCTCTGCACACTGATTTCGCTGGGCATCGCCAATTCACGTTTTGGTTTGGCTTACCAGCAAATTTGGCATGCCAACGTAGCCGGCCTCAGCGTTGAGCACTGGATCAATGACGGATTGATGGCGGTTTTTTTCCTGTTCATTGGCCTCGAACTGGAGCGCGAGTTGTACGTCGGCGAGCTTTCGGATTTCAAGAATGCGCTGCTGCCCATTTTTGCCGCAATCGGCGGCATAGCGCTGCCCGCTCTGATTCACTTCGTCCTGAATGCCGACTCACCCACGCGGGCCGGGACCGGCATTCCGATGGCCACCGACATTGCCTTTGCCCTTGGCGCACTGGCATTGCTGGGCACTCGTGTTCCAGCATCGCTTAAGGTTTTCGTTACCGCCCTGGCGGTAATGGATGACCTCGGCGCCATCATCGTGATCGCCGTGTTTTATACCGCCAAGGTTTTGCTCGTAGATCTGATTGGCGCATTCGCTGTATTCGCGCTGCTTGTTGTACTCAATCGCACATTCCGCGTCATGTGGTCGCTACCTTACCTTCTGGGCGGCGCCCTGATGTGGTTTCTGATGCTGAAGTCAGGCGTCCATGCCACCATCGCCGGCGTACTGCTGGCGTTTGCCATCCCATTCTCCGCAAAGGCAGACGATGAAAAGTCGCCTTCGCATTGCCTTGAGCACGTCCTTCACAAGCCAGTGGCCTTTTTCATCCTACCGATTTTTGCGCTGGCCAATACCGCCGTGGTTATCGGCACGGGATGGCGGAATGACCTCCTGACGGCGAACAGTCTTGGCATCATTGGTGGATTGCTGGTCGGCAAGCCGGTTGGGATTACCTTGCTGAGCTTACTCGCAGTGACGGTGGGCATTTGCCAGTTGCCGCGAGACCTTGCCTGGCGCCACATCTTTGGCGCTGGTCTATTGGGCGGCATCGGCTTCACGATGTCGATCTTCATCACCAATCTGGCCTTTGCCGACAACGCGGATTTCATTAACGCCTCAAGATTCGCTGTTCTGCTGGCATCTGTCTGCGCCGGGGGGCTGGGATTTTTGTGGCTGCGAATGGGCGAGGCAACTCTTGAACGGTAGCCTACTGACTGTAACGGTATGGGAATCTGTGATTCGTTTCGATTCCTGAGAGCAAGCGGTCAAGGCTTCATTTCAAGTGAAAGTGAATTCTGTCCAACGACGACCTGCTGTCCGTGATCAGCCGTGCCGTGCGACTGCTTCACTCGGATACCAGCCATAGAAACTCTAACGGCTTGACCGGCAGTAGTGGGTCGATAGGGTGAGTAGGCATTTTCGACAAGCGGTCGTTCAGTTGAATTTCTAACCAATGACCGGTGTGCGGCGCATTCCAGACTAGGTTTAATAAAAGTACCCTCGGCAGGTTTGGCCGATGACCTGGCATCTACCTTCATCTACCTTGAAACTCTGAATGGCTGTTCAAACCACGTAGCCGACCGGCATTACCTCGAAATCAGAACGGCGTCTGCGGGTTGCTTGCCGAAGTTCGAATATCGGCAAACCGCTACTGAGCGTGGATGCACTATTTGTCGCAAGCGCTGCACTGGGTGGACCCGTCCGGGCAGGCGGTGGAAACCTGCACCATCATCACCACCGATGCCAACACCTTGGTCGGTGAACTGCATAACCGCATGCCGGTGATTCCGGCGTCGGGTGATTACGCTGCCTGGCTGGACGCGGGCAATCCAAACGCTCAGCAACTGCTCAGGCCGATCCCATCCGAACAGCTTATTTCCTATCCGGTCACGCTCCGAGTCAACAGCGTAAAGAACGACGACGCGGAGTGCATCACACCGCTCGTATCCTAGCCGCAGTTTGCTCATTCATCCTGTGGCCTCCTGGACGTCGCGAATGAAAGAAACTCGCGTGAGGCGCGATACGGCTAGGGCGCTGGCAGCTGCACAATGACACAAATGGCCTTATGGCTCCGGTTGAACAAAGTTCGAGGCCGAAGGGCGCACATCCGGCACGGCCGAGATCAAGACGGCACCCAGGAGCACATACAGGGCCAGGGCTGCCACAGCCACCTCGTAGCCAAAAATCCGCTCGCCGAATACCATTAGAATGGCGGACCACGTGGCGTCGCCTAGAACGCTCGCGGTGCGTCCGGATAGGTTGTATAAGCCCCAAAACTCGCCAGATTTGCTAGCGGGCGTGAGGGCCGTAAGAAGGACCCGGCTGGATGTCCAGACTCCGGCCAAGCCTATGCCGGCCAGCGGCGCTACAGCTACTGTAAACAACGACTTCGTATTAAGGTGAAGAGCGCCTATATCGAGTGTCACCCCGGGTCTGATGGTCAACACAAGCGCAAAAAGGATAAGCCAGATCAGCAGGTCCAAAAGCACCGCTTTCTTGGGGCCGACGACCCGAATCAGTGGCCCGAATATTGCCCAGGCCGAGATCATCGCCACAACGATTGACGGTCCGAACAGCAGGACCAGCTCACTCGACTTGAAACCCATCACATTGCGGGAATATAGCCCCATCAAGGTGATGACGGAGGCAACGGCGTTTTCGTAGAGGAAATCGCCAACCAAGAAGCGGAACACGTGTTTGTACCGCTGCGCCTCCTGGAAAGTTTGCCTGAGCCGCTTGTAGGCCGCTCGCACGTCGACCCTCGAAGCTCTCTTGGCGGCAAAGTCTGGCGCAAGGTACATAGCCGGAAACGCAAAGGCCAAATAGATCAGGCTCATGGGCAGAAAGACCCGCCCGGCGAGTTCGTCGGAGGAAACGAGCCTGCTCAGCGTAAGCAGGCAGACCAGGGCCCCTGCGTAACCCACGCCCACGGTCATGCTGATCACGCTGGCAACATTCCGTTTGTCGCTTACAACTGGGGTCATCGCGGAAAAGAAGGTGAAGGCCCCATTGGCGCAAATGTATGCCAGGATGAAGAGCAACATGGCTACAGGCATGGTGGTGGCCCAAGCTAGGCCGGCTGTAAACAGAACGACCCCGAAGACAAAAAATCGCAGATAGGGCTGGCGGCGCCCGCTATTGTCGGCAGCGGCGCCAAGGATCGGGGAGACTACAGCAATGACCAGGGCACCTGCGGTTACCGCCCAGCCGAAGTCGGCCCCGGATTCCTTGAGCACCACTTGCAGGAAGGTGCCGAAATAAGTCGAGACAATGATCAACGACCACCCCGAGTCGCCCGCCTCGAAGATGGAATACTTGCAAAGGATTTCCCACCAGGGCATCCGACGTTCTGGAACGGGCGAGCGAGTATTCGTTGTCATCGATTTCCCAGGTGTTGACGCGGGTTGAAATATAACCAGATTGCGCAATTTGCCTTGACCACTCTTGTTCTCGGGAAAATCCTGTCCTGCCGTAGCTTTCGAAATAACCGCGCCACGGGCACTCACATTTGCTTCATCAGCGCGATGGCGGTGATCAGCAGCGCGTTATCCGCCAGCGCGGAGAGGAACTGGGCGACGAGCAATGCCACCATGGGCAGCGAAACCAGGCGCAGATCGAGGGAAGCGGGACGGGCGTTCATGCGGCCGCCGCCATTTTCTGCAGCGTGACGTAGTCCACCTTGCCGGTGCCCAGCAGGGGGAGCGTCTCGACCGCGACGATGGATCGCGGCACTGCGATTTCCGGGTGGCCTCCAGCGTGTGCGGCTTG
>JBAWGM010000456.1:0-1640 GCA_049592895.1 Thiobacillaceae bacterium
TCGACGGGATAAACACCCTGCCCACGCGCAAGCGCATTGTGCGGGACTATCTGAATACCGTACCGCTCGCCGCGGCGCCGAAATTCGGCGAAGTGAACGGCCTGGGCGACGGATTGTGGGCGTGGTACGGACTCGACTTTGATCTCGTCAACCGCGACCTGAAGCGGGCGGACAAGGCGCCGGACCGTGGCACCGCGATGGCACTGAAGCACGCGCTATCCCTGCTGGTGGCGGAGCGCAAGCCTTCCTACTATCTGGTCAGGAACCGCACTCTGCTGGACAGCTATACCAATGTGCATCTGGACTTGCTGGCCGATGCGGGGGTGATTTCCAGTGCCCTGCGGGACAAGGCGAAGAAGGTTACGCTGCGACCCTGGACGGAGCGCAGGGATCCGTCCCCATCCCCATTCGCCACGCAAAAGGCACAGAGTGCTCTGCGCACGAGGTTGGCCGGTTTGCTGGAGCTCGATCGCTTGTATGACCTGGACCGGCTGGACCTGACCGCGCAGAGTACCCTGAACGGGGGAGCGCAGAAGATTGTCAGCGATTACCTAATCGGATTGGCAGACCCGGCCAAGGCGGCCGAGGCGGGCCTGTTCGGAAAGCGCTTGCTCAAGCCGGACAATAATCTCAAGAAGATCATCTACAGTTTCAACCTGTACGAAAAAGCCCCACAGGGAAATCTCCTCAGAGTCCAGGCCGACAACCTCAATCAGCCTTTCGATATCAATCAGCAAACCAAGCTTGATCTGGGCTCCACCGCAAAACTGCGCACCCTGGTCAGTTATCTGGAAATAATTACGCAACTGCACCAGGACTTCAGTGCCATGACGCCTCAACAACTGCGCGTCCAAGCCCAGTCACGGCGCGATGCGCTGGCACTATGGGCGGCTGAATACCTGCTCAGTGCTCACGACAGAAGCCTGGCTGCAATGCTCGATGCGGCCATGGCGCGGCGCTATTCGGCCGCACCGGAGCCGTTCTATACCGGCGGCGGCGTACACACCTTTAAGAACTTCGACCCGGACGACGACAAGCAGGTCCTGGACCTTTGGCAGGCGACGCAAAAGTCGGTCAACCTGGTGTTCATTCGCCTGATGCGCGATGTGGCGCGCCACTACATGGAACACAGTCCGGGGGCGGTCGCCAAAGTTCTGGGTGACGCCAATAATCCAGCGCGCAGAACTTATCTGCTGCGCTTCGTCGATCAGGAGGGAAAGGTATTTCTGCGTCGCTTCTATGAGCGGCACCGGCGCCAATCCGCCGCCGACATGACTGAAGAGCTGTACCAGCGGGCAGGCAAGAGCTCCCGGCGCTTCAGCGCGATATTTCGTTATCTTGAACCGCAATCAGGCATAGCCGCGTTTGTCAGCGCGCTGCAGGCCCATGTGTCTCAGGCGACTGCACTCCGGCAATCAAGCCTGGAGGCCTTGTTCTATTCCATGGACACTGCTGGGCTCAGTTTGGCGGATCGTGGCTACGTGACCCAGATTCACCCTTTGGAATTGTGGTTGGTGAAATACCTGCGCAGCCATCCCAAGGCCTCGTTCGACGATGTGGTCGCAAGCAGTGCCAATGAGCGGGTGGAGGTATATGACTGGCTGTTCAGGACCAGCAGAAAGAATGCCCAGGATATTCGT
>JBAWGM010000457.1:0-2597 GCA_049592895.1 Thiobacillaceae bacterium
GCGAACCCGGTTGCAGGTGGCGCAGAAGTGTTGGGAAATGGGGGTGATGAAACCGACGTTGAAACGGCCGTCCCTGGTCCCCAGGTAGCGGGCCGGCCCGCCGCCGGGCAGCACGGAATCCATCAGGCCAAAGCGCTGCTTCAGGCGTTCCTTGACCGGTTGCAAATCCAGGTAATGCGCGTGACGCCCGGTTTCGCCCATGGGCATGGTTTCGATCAGGCGCAGGACAAATCCCCGGTCCATGCAGTAGGCAACCAGGTCATCGATTTCGTCGTCGTTGACGCCTTGCATCGCCACCATGTTGATCTTGATGCTCTGAAAACCGATCGATCGCGCCGTTTCCAGGCCTTCGAGGATCTGGGGCAGGACATCGCGCCCATTGATGGCTTGCACCCGTTCGGGGCGCAGCGAATCCAGACTGACGTTGAGCCGCTTGACCCCCGCGATTTTCAATGCCTGAGCGTGCTTGCCAAGCTGGGTGGCATTGGTGGACATAGACAGGTCTTCCACGCCCGGCAGGCTGGCAAGACGTGCAGCCAGATCGGTGACATGCCAGCGTAGCAGGGGTTCGCCGCCGGTCAGACGGATGCGCCGGGTGCCTAGACGGGCAAACAGGCCCAGCAGGCGCTCCAGTTCGTCGAACGTCAGCCAGTGTTCCGGCTCCTCGAAATCCTTGAAGCCCACAGGCATACAATAAGTACAGCGCAAATCGCAACGATCCGTGACGGAAACGCGGATGTATTCGATCGAGCGGCCAAACGGATCGGTGAGCATTGATGGCTGAACCTCGTTATATATTTTAAGATATAACCCATATGCCAGCGGATTTCCATACCCATGTCGGGATACCTACGTCGGGCGAAGCCAGCAGGCCTTGCCTGGCGGTGTTTGGCCTCGCGGGCTGGAGCGGCAGCGGCAAGAC
This sequence comes from Thiobacillaceae bacterium, assembly GCA_049592895.1. Classification (GTDB taxonomy): domain Bacteria; phylum Pseudomonadota; class Gammaproteobacteria; order Burkholderiales; family Thiobacillaceae; genus DASQBT01. The sequence continues at coordinate 923 of JBAWGM010000457.1, forward strand.
AACTCTGCTGGAGAAGCTGATCCCGATCCTGGTGCAGGGCGGCCTCAAGGTATCGACCCTGAAGCATGCCCATCACCATGCCGATACCGATACCCCGGGCAAGGATAGCTGGCGCCACCGCGAGGCGGGCGCCCACGAGGTGCTGCTGGTGACCGCCAGCCGCTGGGCGCTAATGCATGAATTGAGACACGAGCCCGAGCCCGGATTGGCCCAGATGCTGAAACACCTGTCGCCCTGCGACCTGGTGCTGGTGGAGGGCTTCAAGCGCGAGGCCATCCCCAAACTGGAAGTCCATCGGCAGGCGCTGGGCAAGCCCTGGCTGTATCCGGAGGACAGCCTGATTGAGGCGGTGGCGTCCGATGTGCCGCCTTCGGGTAAACTGCCCCGTTTCGAACTGGACGACATAGCGGGAATCGCGTCCTTTATTCGGACCACGACGGGAGTTTGAATTGCTGAGTGCAGAACAGTTACTGGCCGAGCTGCTCAAGCGGGCTCGTCCCCTGGATGAAACGGAAGTGGTCAACCTGGACGGCGCTTTGGGTCGGGTGCTCGGCAAGGGCGTGGTATCGAGCGTGACCGTGCCGCCGCTGGACAACAGCGCGATGGACGGCTATGCGGTGCGGATTGCGGACGTGCAAGTCGGCGTGCCCATGTGGGTGAGCCAGCGCATAACGGCAGGTCGCGTGGGCCAGTGGCTGCAGAGCGGCACGGCGGCCCGCATATTCACCGGGGCGCCGATTCCACCGGGGGCGGACGCGGTGGTAATGCAGGAAGGCGCCATCCTGGAGGGCGAAGAAGTCCGTTTTCCAGTGGTGCCGAGACTGGGCCAGCATATCCGCCGGGCGGGCGAGGACATCGCGGCCGGATGCGAGGTGCTGTGTCCTGGCACCCGCCTGGGGGCCGCGGAGCTGGGGTTGGCCGCTTCTGCCGGAGCGGCGTCGCTCGGGGTGGTACGCCGCCTGAAAGTGGCGATCTTCTCCACCGGCGATGAACTGGCCGAACCCGGCGAGCCGATCAATCCTGGCCAGATCTACAATTCCAACCGCTACACGCTCACCGGACTGCTGCAAGGGCTGAACGCCGACCTGCGCGATTTTGGCCGGGTGCCGGATTCGCTTGATGCAACCGTCAGGACGCTGGAACAGGCAGCAGACTGGGCGGACGTTGTCGTCACCAGCGGCGGGGTTTCCGTCGGAGAGGAAGACCACGTCAAGGCGGCCCTGGAAAAACTGGGTCGGCTGGAGATGTGGAAGGTGGCGATGAAGCCCGGCAAACCCTTGGTCTATGGCCGCGTGAGCGACGCGGATTTTATCGGCCTGCCGGGCAATCCGGTTTCGGTGTTTGCCACCTTCTGCCTGTTTGCCCGGCCGTTTCTGCTCCAGCGCATGGGCGCCACCCGGGTCCTGTACCGGGCGTTTCCGCTCAAGGCCGCATTTGACTGGCCCAGAGCGGGCGAGCGCCGCGAATTCCTGCGCGGCCTGATGGTGCCGGACGCGAATGGCGGGTCGGCGGTCAGGTTATATCCCAATCAGAGCTCCGGGGTGCTGACCTCGGCCACGTGGGGCGATGGGTTTGTGGATATCGCGGTTGGCCAGACAGTCGTTCGCGGCGAGTGGGTGCGGTTTATTCCCTTCAGTGAGGTACTAGGATGAAAATCAGGGTGCTGTATTTCGCC
>JBAWGM010000458.1:0-18225 GCA_049592895.1 Thiobacillaceae bacterium
ACCTATGGCCTTTGCCCGGGTCTCTTCAAGTTCGCGCAGGGGATCAGAGTCCGCCACGATGCCTGCGCCTGCCCGGAAGCTTATCTGATTCCCCCGAAGCAGCAAGGTGCGGATCAGAATATTGAGGTCCAAACTGCCGTCCCGGTTGATATAGCCCAGGCTGCCGGTATAGGCGCGGCGCGGCTGGTCTTCAAGTTCGCGGATGATTTCCATGGTCCTGACCTTGGGGCAGCCGGTTATCGTTCCACCGGGAAACAGCGCCCAGATGACGTCCCATACCGTGACCCCAGGCCTCAACCTGCCGGCCACGCTTGATTCGATGTGATGCACATGGGCGTAGCTGGCCAGTTCCATCAGCGCTTCCACCTCGACCGTCCCGGGTTGGCAGATGCGCCCCAGATCGTTGCGCTCCAAGTCAACCAGCATGACGTGCTCAGCGCGTTCCTTTGGGTGGGCGGCAAGTGCCGCACGAAGGCTGCGGTCCTGTTCCGGCGAAACGCTGCGCGGATGGGTTCCGGCGATAGGGCGGGTAAAGATCTTTCGGCCCCCCTCGACCCGGACAAGGCGCTCCGGGGAGGAACTGACAATTTTCCACTCCCCCATATCCAGCAGCGCAGAAAAAGGTGCCGGATTGCACTGCATCAACTGGCGGAAGAGCATCGACGCTGAAACTTCCCGGTCGTATGCAGCGTGCCATGCGCGCGACAGATTGACCTGGAACACATCCCCGGCGCCGATGTAGTCCTGTATGCGGCGAACGCCGTGGAGAAACTGCGCCTCGGGCTCTTCAAGTATTTCAAGCGGGACGGCCAAGGGCCCGTCCTGCACACTGGCAGGCCGGGCCAAATCGCTCGCCAAGGCTTCGATCAGTTCGCCGCGCCCCGCTTCTGCCATAAGCCAGGTGCGCGAGCCGTATTGCAGGACGGCGGCCGGTATGCGCGCCAGCCAGACAAGCGGAAAATCTTCCGCACCGCCGGGCAGGCCAATTCGAGGTTCAAGCACCCCGCCCAATTCGTAGCTCAGACAGACAAGCCAGCCACCCTGAAATGGGAGGTTGTTTGCCTCGCCCGCAAGCACATTGATCTGCGGCAACATAGAGGCGACTTGTTGCACGTTGTGCCGATCAAAGCGCTGGATGGCGTCCGGGTAGGCAAACAGGATGCGCCAGCCATCTTGGCCACCCGTGTGAAACAGCGCCGGGTAGCGCGCGGGGAAGGCTGCATGCAGCGCGAGAAGATCAGGTTGCCCGGGCCAGTCCTGCTGAATCACGGCGGCGCCGGGCGCAGGCTGAAACGGGTCAGACTCGCTTGAACACCAGGCTGCCGTTTGTCCCGCCAAAGCCGAAATTGTTCTTGAGCGCCAGATTGATCGGCAAGTCCCGCGCCGTGTTGGCGCAGTAATCCAGATCGCACTCGGGATCCTGCTCGAAAATGTTGATCGTGGGCGGCGAGATCTGGTGATGGATGGCCAGCACCGCAAAGATTGATTCCACCCCGCCTGCGCCGCCCAGCAAGTGGCCGGTCATGGATTTGGTGGAATTCACCACCACTTTGTAGGCAGCCTCTCCCATCGCCAGTTTGATCGCCTCGGTCTCGTTCTTGTCGCCCAGTTGGGTCGACGTGCCGTGGGCGTTGATGTATTGAATGTCGCCGGGGTTTACCGCAGCATCGCGCAAGGCGTTCAGCATGGCGCGCTTGGGTCCGTCGGTGTCCGGTGCCGTCATGTGATAAGCGTCGCCGCTCATGCCGAAGCCAATCACCTCGGCATAGATCCTCGCGCCCCGAGCCCGGGCATGCTCATATTCCTCGAGCACCATCACGCCCGCACCCTCGCCCAGCACGAAGCCATCACGCTCCTTGTCCCACGGTCGGCTGGCGGTGGCCGGATCGTCATTGCGGGTGGACAGCGCCTTGGCGGCGGCAAACCCGCCCACGCCCAAAGGACATACCGACGCTTCTGAGCCGCCGGCAATCATGACCTCGGCATCGCCGTGCTCAATCATGCGGGCGCTCATGCCGATTGCATGCAAGCCTGTGGTGCAGGCAGTAACGACGGCGAGGTTGGGGCCTTTGATGCCAAACAGGATGGACAGGTTGCCGGCGATCATATTGATGATCGAGCCGGGAATGAAGAATGGCGAAATCTTGCGCGCGCCGAATTCGCGCAGCGCGTCGTGAGTGTCTTCGATCAGTGGCAGTCCGCCGATGCCCGAACCGATATTGATGCCAATGCGCTCTGCATTGGCCTCCGTCACTTCAATGCCGGAATCCTTGACCGCCTGTATCCCTGCCACCATGCCGTACTGGATGAAGGTATCCATGCGGCGGACGTCCTTGCCTGACAGATACTGGGTCGCATCAAAGTCTTTCACCTCGCCGGCAACATGGGAGGCAAAAGGCGTGGGGTCGAAGCGGGTGATCCGGGTTATGCCGGAATGTCCCGCCACAATATTGGCCCACGCCTCCTGTATCGTATTGCCGACCGGGGAAATGATCCCCAGGCCGGTGATCACTACGCGTCGTTTTGACAAGGCAAATCTCGGGAAAAGTAAAGAACGATCAGCTCTTGTGGCTGTTCACGTAGTCGATGGCTTGCTGCACGGTGGTGATTTTTTCGGCTTCTTCGTCGGGAATTTCGCACTCAAACTCTTCTTCGAGCGCCATTACCAGTTCCACCGTATCCAGGGAATCAGCACCCAGGTCGTCGACGAATGAAGATTCGATCTTCACATCTCCCTCGTTGACGCCAAGCTGCTCGGCAACGATTTTCTTGACACGTGCTTCGATATCCATTGTAAGTCCTCTCTGGTTGAAACAGGCTTTGGGGGTCCAAAGCCGGGTAATTTTACCAAACTTCTAGGGGCTGTTAACCCCTCCCTGATTTCGCGTGAAATCAGGGTTAACAGGCCCTCTCACCCCATGTACATGCCGCCGTTCACATGCAACGTCGTTCCGGTTACGTAGCCTGCCGCGTCGGAGGCCAGAAATCCCACTGCGTGAGCGATATCCTGCGCAGCGCCCAGACGCCCAAGGGGTATGTGGGTCAGCAAGGCCTGCCGCTGGGCTTCCGGCAAAGCCCGGGTCATATCGGTGTCGATAAAGCCTGGCGCCACGCAGTTGACCGTAATGTTGCGGCTGCCCACTTCCCGAGCCAGGGATCTAGTAAATCCCATGATGCCCGCCTTGGCGGCGCTGTAGTTGGTCTGCCCCGCATTGCCCATCGCTCCCACCACCGATGCGATGGATATGATCCGCCCCCAGCGGGCTTTCATCATTGCGCGCAATACTGCGCGCGAGAGCCTGAATACGGAAGTCAGATTGGTGGCAATGATTTCATCCCACTCCTCGTCCTTCATCCGCATCAGCAGATTATCCCGGGCAATGCCGGCGTTATTGACCAGAATCGCGACATCACCGTATTCCTTGCTGATGCGTTCGATGACTCTAACCACTTCCGCGGCATCGGTTACGTTGAGCTTCATGCCGCAGCCCTTGACGCCGGCCTGCTGCACGTAGGCGGTGATGGCCTCCGCACCCTGGTTCGATGTTGCAGTACCGATGACCGTCGCGCCCAGCGTCGCCAACTCCAGCGCGCAGGCTTGGCCAATGCCGCGGCTCGCTCCACTGACCAGTGCAACTTTCCCTTCCAGCATGTCTGTTCCTAAGTGTCCTGTCTCGCTGAATCCAGCGACGCTGCGTCGATAATCGCCAGCGTCGCCACGCTGCCATCAATACGCTTGTTCAAGCCGGCCAGCACCTTGCCCGGACCGCATTCCACAAACCGGGTCGCGCCGCGACTTTTCAGCGCGACTATGGTTTCTACCCAGCGCACCGGCGAATACAACTGACGGGCCAGTGCATCCTTGATTTCCTGCGGATCTGCATGGTCCAACACATCAGCGTTGTGCAGCACCGGGATTTGCGGAGACACAAATGTGACGTGCGCCAGGTATGCCGCCAGCTTTTCTGCTGCCGGCTTCATCAGCCTGGAATGCGAGGGAACCGAGACCGGCAAGGGCAAGGCTCGCTTGGCGCCCTTTTCCTTGGCCAAGGCCATGCCCCGCTCCACTGCCGCCTTGTTTCCTGCAATCACCACCTGACCAGGAGAATTGAGGTTGACTGCATCCAGCACCTCGCCTTGAGCGGCCTCGGAACAGATGGCTCTGACCGCCTCGTCGTCCAGGCCAAGAATCGCCGCCATGGCGCCGACGCCTTCGGGAACCGCAGACTGCATGGCTTCGGCACGAAAGCGCACCAGCTTGACGGCGTCAGTGAGTGACAAGGCTTTGCCCGCAACCAGCGCGCTGTATTCGCCCAGACTGTGCCCGGCCATCAGCGCGGGCGCCACACCGCCGGCCGCAAGGTAGGCGCGATAGGTGGCAATGCCGGCCGCCAGCATGGCGGGCTGGGTATTGATGGTCTGATTGAGGGCATCGGCCGGTCCGTCGGTGACCAGCGTCCAGAGATCCTGCCCCAAGGCATGTGAAGCCTCATCAAAAGTGGATCTTATCTCGGGCCGGCCAACCAGGCCCGCCATCATGCCAACAGACTGGGAACCCTGCCCGGGAAAAAGAAACGCTGTAGTCACAATCGATAACTCAATATTTCACCAGCGCCGAGCCCCAGGTAAACCCGCCGCCAAATGCTTCCATCAACAGGATCTGGCCGCGCCGGATGCGTCCGTCCCGAACCGCGGTGTCAAGGGCCAGCGGAATGGACGCGGCGGAAGTATTGCCGTGCCGGTCGACCGTTACCACCACGCGTTCCATCGGCAAATCGAGTTTCTTGCCGGTGGCCTGGATGATGCGGATGTTGGCCTGGTGCGGCACCAGCCAGTCTATGGCCGATTTGTCCAGTCCATTGGCGGCCAGAGTTTCATCGACGATGGCATCCAGGGTATTGACCGCCATCTTGAATACGGCATTGCCCTGCATGCGCATGACCGTTTTGGCGCCATTGTTCATCGAAGGTCCGCCATCGACGTAGAGCAATTCCTGGTAGCGGCCGTCCGCGTGGATGTGCGTGGAAATAATGCCGGGCTGCTCGCTCACGGTCAGGACCACCGCCCCGGCACCATCGCCCCACAAGATGCAGTTGGTGCGATCGCTGTAATCGGTGATGCGTGACAGCGTTTCGGCGCCGATCACCAGCACAGTGCGGGCCTGGCCGGCCTTGATAAAATTGTTCGCGGTGGCCAGGGCGTAGATGAAGCCGCTGCACACTGCCTGGATATCGAATGCCGGGCCGGTATTGCCGATGCCCAGCTTGGCCTGCACGATGCAAGCAGTGCTGGGAAAAACCCGATCCGGCGTGGTAGTAGCGACGATCAGCAGATCGACACTGGCCGGTACTACATCGGCGGCCTCGAGCGCCTTGCGCGCGGCAGCCACCGCCAGATCGCTGGTCAGCTCATTTTCCGCCGCCCGATGGCGTTGCCGAATTCCGGTGCGGTCCACGATCCACTGGTCGGAGGTTTCCACCAGCTTTTCGAACTCCGCATTGCTCACAATCCGTTCCGGCAGATAGCTGCCCGTTCCCAATATGCGCGCGTAAGTCACGCGGTGGCCTCCTTGGTCTGCGGATGCAGGAGCTGCATTTGTTCAGTGATGCGCTTCAGCACGTTATTGCGGACTTCGTCGATCGCCGTTTCCAGGGCATGTTCAAAGGAAAAACGATCCGCGGCGCCGTGGCTCTTCACCACCACGCCGCGCAGGCCCAGCAGAGTCGCGCCATTGTAGCGGCGCGGATCGACCCGCTTCTTGAACGCACGCATAACGGGCAGCGCAATCAATCCGGCTAACTTGGTCGCAATGCTGCGCCTGAATTCTTGCCGCAAGAGGGTGGAGATCAATTTGGCCAGGCCTTCAGATGTCTTAAGCGCAACGTTGCCGACAAAGCCATCGCACACAACCACATCCGTTGTTCCCTTGAAAATGTCGTCGCCTTCCACATTGCCAAAAAAATTCAGCTGGCTGGCGCGCATCAGGTCTGCGGCTTGCTTGACCATCTCGTTGCCCTTGATGTCTTCCTGGCCGATATTGAGAATGCCTACGGTCGGGTTGGATTTGTGTTCGACCGCGGATACCAGCATGCTGCCCATGATGCCGAACTGCAGCAGATGCCGGGCGCTGCAATCCACATTGGCACCCAGATCCAGAACCAGCACGTGACCCCTTATCGTCGGCATGGCGGCGGCGATGGCCGGCCGGTCGATCCCGGGCAGCGTCTTGAGCACAAAGCGGGCGGTTGCCATGAGCGCGCCTGTATTGCCGGCGGAAACACAGGCATCCGCCTCACCGGATTTCACCAGGTCGACGGCCACCCGCATCGAGGAGTCTTTCTTGAATCGCAGCGCCTGCGTCGGCGGCTCGTCCATTGACACCACTTCGGAAGTATGACGGATGCGCAGGCGCGGCCCGGACTTGCGACGCCGCGCCCTCAGTTCCGCCTCGATCGCGCCGGAAGAGCCGACCAGGATGATGTTCAATCCCTCGTTCCGATCCAGGCATTTCAGCGCAGCGGGCACGGTCACATGGGGACCATGATCGCCGCCCATCACGTCAACGGCGACAGTGATTTCTTTCATCAGGCAGAGGAGCCTCTACCTCGAAACTGTAACTATTCGCCCTTGCCCTTGGCAACCTTCTTGCCGCGGTAATAGCCGGACGGGCTGACATGATGGCGCAGATGAACCTCGCCGGTGGTGGGTTCCACCGCCAGGGGCGGATTGACCAGAAAGTCATGGGCACGGTGCATGCCCCGCTTGGAAGGGGATTTCTTGTTCTGTTGAACAGCCATGGTCGACTCCTTAGTTAAGCTTGGGCTGCCGGGGGACTGCACGTTCCCTCGGCATGCATGGGGATAAGCGGCAGCCCCAGCAGTACTTCATCTTCAATCAGGGTCGCCAGATCCAGCATGCGCCCTGTCTCTATTACCTCAACATCCTGACTGGTTTCAACATCCAGTTCCCGTTCCAACTGCTCCGCCCGCTCGGGGCCTTCAGCCGGATAAAAAACCTTGTCCGCGGCTATCGCATGCTCGATCGGTCCGAGACAGCGCTGACAGGCGATCTTCGTCCGCCCCTCCAGCCTGCACGTCAATTGCACATGGCCTGCCTTGTCCTTGCCGCCTTCGATGCGATAATGCAGCAAGGCGTCAGGATCCAGGGTTTCCTCCGCCAGCCGTTCAAATGCTCCCAGGGGCACGTTCCCCTGCCAAACCTGTTTGGCCGCCGCGAATTGCGCGGGATTTACGCTCAGGCGATGAAACATAAGCGTTCAATAATATGATTCTTCGGAACTTTTGTCAAAACCGGGATGGGCTGTGATCAAGAAGATCCTCGTGGCAAACCGTGGCGAAATTGCGGTGCGCATCGTGCGCGCCTGCGCCGAGATGGGCATCGAGTCAGTCGGGATCTACACCGATGCGGACCGCCACGCCCTGCACGTAAAAAAAGCCGACGAATCCTACCACATCGGCAGGGACCCGGTGTTGGGTTACTTGAATGCAGTACATATCGTCAATCTGGCAGTGGCCTCAGGCTGCGACGCGCTGCATCCCGGTTACGGGTTCTTGTCCGAAAACCCGGTGCTCGCCGAGAACTGCGCGCGGCGCGGCATCAAGTTCATCGGCCCGACTCCGGTAGTCATCCGCAAGATGGGCGACAAGATCCAGGCCCGTCAGGCGATGATAGAGGCCGGCATCCCCGTGATTCCCGGGTCCGACCACAACCTGGAATCGGCCGAGGAAGCCCGCGTGCTGGCCAAGAAGATCGGCTACCCGGTGATGCTCAAAGCGACCAATGGCGGCGGCGGTCGCGGCATCCGGCGCTGTGATTCGGAGGAGGATCTGCTGCGCAATTACGACCGTGTCGTGTCTGAAGCCACCAAGGCGTTTGGCAAACCGGAAGTGTTCATCGAGAAATGCGTGGTCTATCCCAAGCACATCGAAGTGCAGATCCTGGCTGACAGCAAGGGCAACACGATCCACTTGTTTGAGCGCGACTGTTCGATCCAGCGCCGCAACCAGAAGCTGATCGAAATCGCTCCATCCCCTCAATTGACCAAAGCGCAACGCCACTACATTGGCAAGCTGGCGGTGCAAGCCGCCAAGGCCGTCGCTTACGTCAATGCCGGCACGGTGGAATTCCTGCTCGATCAGGACAACCAGTTCTATTTCATGGAAATGAATACGCGCCTGCAGGTCGAACACACGGTCACCGAAGCGATCACCGGGGTGGATGTCGTGCAGGAACAGATACGCATTGCCGACGGCCTGCCCTTGCAATACAAGCAGGAAGAGGTCAGCTACCGTGGATTTGCCATGGAATTCCGCATTAACGCAGAAGATCCGAAGAATGATTTTCTGCCCAGCTTCGGCCGCATCACCCGCTATTATTCACCCGGCGGACCAGGGGTGAGGACAGACGCCGCCATGTACACCGGCTATGCCATTCCGCCCTACTTCGATTCCATGTGTGCCAAGCTGACGGTGTGGAACCTGACCTGGGAATCCGTCGTCGCGCGGGGCCGGCGCGCGTTGTCGGACATGGTGGTTTACGGCGTGAAAACTACCATTCCCTACTACCAGGAAATCCTCAAGCACCCGGATTTTTGCAATGGCCAGTTCAACACCGGATTTGTCGAATCCCACCCCGAACTGGTGAACTATCTTGAGCACAAACCACCGGAAATGCTGGCCGCCGCCATCGCGGCCGTCATTGCCGCGAACCAGGGAATCTAGGCCTCCATGAAGAAACAAGTTTTCATCACCGATCTGGTCTTGCGCGATGGCCACCAATCCCTGATCGCTACCCGCCTGCGTACCGATGACATGTTGCCGGTCTGCCCCAAGTTGGACAGCGTCGGCTTCTGGTCGCTTGAAGCCTGGGGCGGCGCAACCTTTGACGCGTGCGTGCGCTTCCTGCGCGAAGACCCTTGGGAGCGCCTGCGCAAGCTGCGCAAGGCCATGCCCAACACCCGTATCCAGATGCTGTTGAGAGGCCAGAATCTGGTTGGCTACCGGCATTATGCCGACGACGTGGTGCGCGCCTTCGTGCAGAAATCCGCCGACAACGGGGTCGATGTGTTCCGCGTATTTGACGCCATGAACGACCTGCGCAACTTGCGGGTATCGCTGCAAGCGGTCAAGAAGGCAGGCAAGCACGCGGAAGGTGCGGTCTGCTATACGACAAGTCCGGTGCATGACGTTGCGCATTTTGTCGGACTGGCCAAAGGCCTGGCCGAGATGGGCTGCGACACTATCGCGATCAAGGACATGGCCGGCCTGCTGACGCCCTATACGACCTTCGAGCTGGTCAAATCGATCCGCGAAAGCACCGGCCTGCCGGTTCACACCCATAGCCACGCGAGCTCGGGGCTGGCCGCCATGGTGCATTTGAAGGCGGTTGAGGCCGGCGCCGCAATGGTCGATACCTGTCTGGGCGCGTTCGCCGAAGGCGCCAGCCATACCACTACGCAAAGCTTTGTCGCCGCCCTGCAGGGCACCGAATACGACACCGGACTGTCGCTGCCGCTGCTCGAGGAAATCTCCGCCTACTTCAAGGAAGTGCGCAAGAAATACTGGCAATACGAAAGCGACTTCACTGACGTTGACACCCGGGTACTGATCAACCAGGTGCCGGGCGGGATGATTTCCAACCTGGCCAACCAGCTCAAGGAGCAGGGCGCGCTGGACAAGATGGATCAGGTGCTGGAAGAAATTCCCCGCGTGCGGCAGGAACTGGGCTATCCGCCCCTGGTCACCCCCACCTCGCAGATCGTCGGGACCCAGGCGGCGCTCAATGTGCTGACCGGTAGCCGCTACAAGAGCATAACCAATGAAGTGAAGCTATACATGCAGGGCCGCTATGGGGCAACGCCCGCACCGGTGAACGAGGAAATCCGCAAACTGGCGATCGGAAATCTCGACGTCATGAGCGGCCGCCCGGCCGATCTGATTCCCGATGAACTGGACAAGCTGCAGCTTGAATCAGAAGGTCTGGCCAAGACCAACGAAGACGTGCTGACCTATGCCATGTTCCCCGAATTGGGCCGGACATTCCTGCAGGAGCGCGCGGCGGGGGCCCTGAAACCGGAAGCCTTGCTTCCACCCGAAACGAAGGACCAGGCCTCGGCCGCAATGTACGCGCCCGACGAGTTCCGCGTCACCTTGCATGGCGAAACCTATCACATCAAACTCACCGGCAGCGGCAAAGCCTCGGAGACTCCTCGCCCCTTCTTTGTCAGCGTGGACGGGGTGTCCGAGGAGGTGCTACTGGAAGCCCTGAATGAAGTCGAAGTCAGACCCGCCGGCGGCTCCGCTATGAAGCCTGAACCTGTCAGGAAGGCCGCTGCCGCGGGACAGAAACCCAGGGCCACCCACCGCGGCCATGTCAGCGCTGCCATGCCGGGCAGCGTTGTCGAAGTGCTGGTCAATACCGGACAAAAAGTTCAAGCCGGCGACCCCATCCTCGTCATCGAGGCGATGAAAATGGAAAACGAAGTGCAGGCCCCCATCAGCGGCATCGTCATCAATATCTTCGCTGCCAAGGGCGACGCGGTGACGCCCGACATGGCGCTGATCGAAATCCAGCCGGAATGAAGCTAGGGCCAGTTCACCCCTATTTCACATGTGCGACGGGAGCGATTTCCGCCGGCCTGCTAGACGCGGACTGCGCTGCTGTGCGCGCACAGCAAGCAGCACGCAACAACGCAGACGGTGGAAACTCGCCCCGTCCCTCCGGGTTGCGGCGGGAGGGCGCGTCTGCTGCGTTGCGCTTCTCGCCAATGCGAATAACCATTGGACTCGTCGCGCGCCTTGCATCCATCACCCTCCAGCCAGCAACGCATCATGCGAAATAGGGGTGAACAGGCCCTAATCCTTGCTTCCACCTCGCGCTACCGGCGCGAATTGCTGTCGCGCCTGCACCTGCCCTTCGAGGTCGTGGCGCCCGATGTGGACGAAAGCCCGCTGCCCTGCGAATCGCCCTCGCAAACCGCACTGCGCCTGTCCGTGCTCAAAGCGCAAGCTGCGGCGGGGCAATTCCCGGATGCGCTCATCATCGGCTCCGACCAGGTCCTGATGCTGGATACGGACCAGTTGGGCAAGCCTGGCACGTATGAGCGGGCCGTTGAACAACTCAAACGCATGCAGGGCAAGGCCATGGTGTTCCACACCGCACTGACTTTGCTCAACAGCAGAACCGGCAGGACACAGACCCGCGACGTACCCACCGTCGTCCACATTCGCAAGCTCAGCGATGCACAAATTGCGGCCTACCTGAAGAAAGAGCAACCCTATGACTGCGCCGGCTCGGCCCGCAGCGAGTCGCTGGGCATCGCCCTGATGGAACGCATGGACAGCCCCGATCCGACTGCCCTCATCGGCCTGCCGCTGATGGCCTTGACCGAAATGCTGCTGAACGAGGGAGTTGACGTGCTCACGTCAACTGCCTCGCCCATTTCTTCCCAACCCCCTCACCCCCAGCCCCTCTCCTCCTCGGAGGGGGAGAGCGTGGCCGATAGGCCGGGTGAGGGGGTTTGAAAATGCCCGGCACTCTCTACCTCATCCCCGTTCCCTTGGCCGAGGGCGCGGTGGAAGCCAGCCTTCCGGCCCATACGCTGGACATTGCCCGCCGCCTGAACACCTTTGTAGTCGAACATCCCAAGACCGCCCGCGCCTGGCTCAAGACCATGGGCCATCCTGGGCCGATGCAGGCCGTGACCATGCTTGAACTCTCCGAGCACACGCCGGCCCAGGAATTGGACCGCTTGCTGGCGCCGCTGCTGGCAGGCGAGGATTTGGGTCTCATGTCCGAAGCCGGGTGCCCGGGCGTGGCCGATCCCGGTGCGCCCCTGGTGGCGCTGGCCCACCGGCATGGACTAGATGTCATTCCGCTGGTCGGCCCATCATCGCTGCTGCTCGCGCTCATGGGCTCGGGCCTCCACGGCCAGCAGTTCGCCTTCAACGGCTACCTGCCGGTCGCCGATGCAGAACGCAGAAAAGCCATCAAGCATCTGGAGCAACTTGCGCAAAAAGGCCGGACCCAACTCTTCATCGAAACCCCTTACCGTGGCGCCAACCTGTTCAAGGCCCTCCTGGAAACCCTCGCGCCCGGGACGCGCCTGACCCTGGCCATCGACTTGACCGCGCCGGGACAGATGCTGAAAACCCTGAGCGTCAGCGCCTGGAAGAAACAGCCGCCGCCCGATCTGGACAAGCGGCCGGCGGTGTTTCTTATTGGAGCGTGATGCGCATGACCCTTGGCGACTGCTTCAATGACACGTTTAAGATGTTCCAAGAATGTTGGGCGTGATGAACACGACTATTTCTCGACTACGGCAGCGCTACAAACCTAAGACGATCAAGGTTTTATTCGTGGCCGAGTCTCCACCGGCCGAGTCTCCACCTAAGTCACTTGATGAAGAAGTGCGATTCTTCTATAACCCCTGCCAGGAGCGCTGGGATCACATGTACCGATCTGTAATGAAGGCGGTCTTCCCTGACTTCGAATATCGTTTTGGTGAAAAGGACAAGTGGCTTCGTCGATTCAGCGATGACGGTTACTACATGATTGATGCAACCGATTCTCCCGTTAATCGTCTTTCGTCCTCGAAACGTCGTTTCGAACTCAATGCCGCAGTCGATGGAAAGTTATCCGAGATCGCCGAATTGATCTCGTCGAATACACCAATCATTTTGATAAAGAAGAACGTTTTTCTAGCATTCAGTGATCCGCTCCGCGGGGCCGGCTACAAGGTTATTCACGAATCATTCCTGCCATTTCCCTCCCACGGACATCAAGCGCGGTTCATTGAAGATTGCCGAAAATATCTTAGGAACCTTGGGCCTCGTACGTCGTGAAACCTCGACGCCGTTCAACCCGAACCACCCGTGTTGTAGCAGGCTTGCTTGCCCTGATCTGGCTCGGTGCCGCCCTTACCGCGCTTGTGCTTACGGTGCTCTCTCGGCGCTGGATATTGGCATTCGCCGGCATCGGCGCGCTCTGGTACGCCGCTCTTTGGGTGCAGGTCGCGCGTCAAGGTCGCCAGCTCACGTCGAAAGAGGCATTGATGCCGTGGCGCGTGAAGAGTCCTCCCGATCGCTAGCCCAGCGCGCTTCGCTCGCAATGTCAGACCGCCTCAGCGCAGTTGCGCCCGCTGTTCTGCAAACGGGTTGAACGCCTGCGCCATGCTCGCCCCGAACTTGCCGGCCAGGCGCGAAGCGAGGTCTTCCTGCGGCGTGTAGTCGACGATGTCCTTAGCCTTGATGACTTCGCGCGCCACGTAGTCAGCACTGCCGAAGCCGTCGGCCAGTCCCAGCTTGATGCTTTCCGCGCCGCTCCAGATCAGGCCGCTGAACATGTCGGGGAATTCCTTCAGGCGTTTGCCGCGCCCGGCCCGGACCACGCTGATGAACTGCTGGTGAATCTGCTCCAGCAAGGTCTTGGCATATTTTTCCTGGCTGGGATCGGCGGGCGAAAAGGGATCAAGAAAGCCCTTGTTCTTGCCTGCGGTCAGCAGGCGGCGTTCCACGCCCAGCTTGTCCATGGCCTTGGTAAAGCCGAAGCCATCCATCAGCACGCCAATGGAGCCGACGATGCTGGCCTTGTCGACGAATATCTTGTCGGCGGCTGAAGCCACGTAATAACCGCCCGAAGCGCAGATGTCGTCCACCACGACATAGAGCGGGATCTTGGGATACTTGGCGCGCAGGCGTTTGATTTCGTCATGAATCTGGCCGGCCTGCACCGGACTCCCACCTGGGCTGTTGATGCGCAGGATGACGCCCTCGGTGTGCTTGTCCTCGAAGGCATTCTGCAATCCCTCCGTGATCTTGTCGGCGCTTTCGTCCTTGGGCGAGATCACCCCCTGCAATTCCACCAAAGCGGTATGCCTGCCGGTCAGAGACGATTCGCCCTTGAACCAGCCAGCGGCAAGAAACAGAATGATGAACAGGTAAATAAAGGTCAGGCTCTTGAAGAATATCCCCCAGTGGCGGGCACGTTTCTGTTCCTTGAGGGCGTCGGTCGCCAGCTTTTCCAATACCTGACGTTCCCAAGCTTGTTCCGGTTCGCTCATCTGACTCATTCCTTCAAATTATTGCCGTTCCCCGACGGGGAAAGATAAATCCGTTCGTCTTCTTCCACGACAGTCAGCGGCACAAGCCCCTTGCCGTTGCACCTGCCACTTACACAATGGCCCGTTGCCGGGTCATACAACGCGCCGTGGGTCGAGCATATCAAATAGAGCCCATCGGCGTCGAAGAATGCGCCTTCATTCCAATCCAGTTCCACGCCCACATGGCCGCACTGATTAAGATAAGCCCGCGGCTTGCCAAGATGGCGCACCACGAAGGCGGGAGTTTTTCGGCCTGCCCGGTCCACCTCAAATCGCACGCCGCGGCCGCCCTCCTCCAGTTCGGCGGAACTGCAAATCACCCGCGCATCATCAGCCATTGGCGCACTTCTCCAAATGAATGCAGCAAGGCCACCGGATCATGGGCCAGCAGATCCTCGTGCTCATGCGCCCCGTAGGCAACCGCCAGCCGGTCCACGCCGGCATTTTGCGCCATCAGCATGTCATGGCTGGTATCGCCGATGACGATGGCCTGGTCCGGCGCCACCAGGAGTTCATCCAGAATTTCCAGCACCATGGCCGGATGCGGCTTGGAATAAGTCTGATCGGCGCAGCGGGTGGCGGAAAAGTAAGCGCCCAAATCATGATAGTCCAGCGCCCGTTGCAAGCCGAGCTGACTCTTGCCGGTGGCCACCGCCAGCACATAGCCGGCCTGACGCAGTTCCCGGATGCCCGCGGACACGCCCTCAAACAGCGGGATCTCCGCGTCCCGGCCCAGATAGTGATGCCGATAGCGTTCGCTAAGGCGCGGGTAATCGGATTCCGGAAGATTTGGCAGCAGGGTCTGCAAAGCCTGCACCAGGCCCAGGCCTATTATCTGGCGGCATTCGCGGTCGCCGGGTACGGGAATCTGCAGATCGATACAGGCGTTCTGGATGGACTCCACGATATGGCCAGCGGAATCCATCAGGGTTCCGTCCCAGTCGAAAATCAATAACTCATACTTGCGCTGCATCTATGTCGAGCTTGTCCAGAAATTTCTGCAATTCATTCGGCAGCGGTGCTTCAAAGCGCAAGGGCTCGCCGCTCACCGGATGGTCGAAACTGAGCGAGGCGGCATGCAGAAACATGCGCTTCAAGCCCCGGGCCATCAGCTCCTTGTTTAGAGCGAAGTTGCCGTATTTGTCGTCACCCGCAATCGGGTGTTTCAGATGCGCCAGGTGCACCCGAATCTGATGGGTGCGGCCGGTCTTCAGTTCCGCCTCCAGCAGGGCAAATCCGGGCCAGGTCTTGAGCCGATGAAATATCGTGTGCGCGGTCTGCCCTCCTTCCTGCACTGTGACCCGGCGCTCGCCGTCGGCCGTCACGAATTTGTGCAGCGCCACGCGCACGTTGCGCATTTCATCGCGCCAGCGACCGGTCGCCAGCACCAGATAGCGCTTGTCCACCCGATGCTGGCGGAATACCTCGTGCAATGCCGTCAGCGCGCGGCGCCTGAGCGCCACCACCAGCACCCCTGAGGTTTCGCGGTCCAGTCGATGGGCCAGTTCCATGAATCGCTGATCGGGAAATTCCAGGCGCAACTGCTCGATCACCCCGCGCGATACGCCGCTGCCCCCATGCACCGCCATGCCGGACGGTTTGTTGAGCACCAGCAGGTCCTCGTCGCGGTACAGGATCGAAGGCTCCAGCCGGGTGACATCCCTGGGCAGCGTTTTCGGTCGCGGGGCCGCTTCGGCCTGACGCACTGGCGGGATGCGCACCTCATCCCCTTCGCCCAGGCGCTGACTGACCTGCACCCGGCCGCCGTTGACCCGCACTTCCCCGCCCCGCACCAGCTTGTAGACGCGGCTCTTGGGTACGCCCTTCAACTGTCCCAGCAAAAAATTGTCCAGCCGCTGGCCGGCATGGGCGTCATCGATCTTCACTCGCCGCACCGACTCTTTCGGGGAATTGACAGACTTTTTGCCTAACTCTTTCATTTTTAATATACTGTGCCGACTTTCAGCCTATGCTGAAAGCGGAATTTCGACTGGTTTTCTTCGCTCGCCAGTCCTTGAGAATCTGAACTCGTACTGCATTGTTAAAGACGATATTCAGAGCTTTTCAGCTGCCAGGCCCCATCCTTGCCTCGTTCATGGCCCCGATGCCGCCTTGCCGCAAGAAGCAGCGATAGTAATGGAAAAGACGCGTAATTAGCATACGCGGCGCAACCGGATACGAGTGGTCGCGCCGGATGAATTGTAAGGATCAGCGTGAACACCCCGCTGGTTCAGCATTCCCTCAGGATCAGGAACCCCGCTTCTTTCATGTGCCCCGTATTGCCATTTCACAAGCTGTCGACACGGACATAGCGGTATTCCCAGTCCCGTATGCGTGCGCGCGGGAGTAAACATGAAGCGCATGCTGTTCAATGCAACCCAGTCCGAAGAGCTTCGGGTTGCCATCGTCGATGGGCAAAAACTCGTCGATCTCGACATCGAATCCTCCGCCAAGGAGCAACGCAAGAGCAACATTTACAAGGGCGTCATCACCCGGGTTGAACCCAGCCTGGAGGCAGCGTTTGTAGATTATGGCTGCGAGCGCCACGGCTTTCTTCCGTTCAAGGAGATCGCCCGCTCCTGTGTAAAAGGCTCCGGGCGAGTGCCGGACCTGCTTCGGGAAGGGCTGGAACTGATCGTCCAGGTGGAAAAGGACGAACGCGGCAACAAGGGCGCCGCGCTTACGACCTACGTTTCCCTGGCCGGCCGCTATCTGGTGCTGATGCCCAACAATCCGCGCGGCGGCGGTGTATCGCGCCGCATTGAGGGCGAGGACCGAAACGAATTGCGCGATGCCATGGCCCAACTGGAAGTGCCCGATGGCATGAGTCTGATCGGCCGCACTGCCGGCATCGGCCGCACCGCAGAAGAACTGCAATGGGACCTGAGCTACCTGATGCAACTGTGGCAGGCGATCGAAGGCGCAGCCGGCGGCCAGTCCGGCGCTTTCCTCATTTACCAGGAAGGTTCCCTGGTCATCCGTGCCATCCGCGATTACTTCACCGCCGACATCGGCGAAATTCTCATCGATACGGACGAAGTGTTCGAGCAGGCCCAGGGCTTCATGGCCCATGTGATGCCGGCCAATGTCAGCAAGATCAAACTGTACCGCGATGACGTCCCGCTGTTCTCGCGTTTTCAGATTGAACACCAGATCGAGTCCGCCTACGCCCGCCAGGTGAACCTTCCTTCCGGCGGCGCCATCGTCATCGACCACACCGAAGCCCTGGTGTCGATTGACGTCAACTCGGCGCGCGCCACTAAAGGCGCGGACATCGAGGAAACCGCGTTCCGCACCAACTTGGAAGCGGCGGATGAAATTGCACGCCAGGCCCGCTTGCGCGATCTTGGCGGGCTGCTCGTGATCGATTTTATCGACATGGAGTCGCAAAAGAACCAGCGCGAAGTGGAAAACCGCTTGCGCGATGCCCTGCACCACGACCGGGCTCGCGTGCAGATGGGCAAGATTTCCCGATTCGGCCTGCTCGAACTTTCACGTCAGCGCCTGCAGCCTTCGCTGGGCGAGACCAGCCACGAGCCCTGCCCGCGTTGCGGCGGCACCGGCCATATCCGGGGCGAGGAATCGACCGCCCTGCATATCCTGCGCATCATCCAGGAAGAGGCGATGAAGGAGAATACCGGCGCGCTGCATGCCCAGGTGCCGGTGGAAGTTGCCGCCTTCCTGCTCAACGAGAAGCGCCAGGACATCCATTCCCTGGAAGCCCGGCTCAAAGTCAATGTGGTGATCATTCCCAACATACACTTGGTAACGCCCAATTACCTGGTCGAGCGCATCAAGCACGAAGATCTCAACCGGGAAGGCGCCATTGAGCCGAGTTACAAGTTGATTACCGTGCCCGAGGCCGAAACCTCGGCCGCAGCCAGGGAACAGAAGGCACCCCCGGCCGAAGCGGTGGTCAAGGCCATCACCCCTCCGCAACCAACGCCCGCTTCCACTGCGCCCCTTGCCCCGACAGGGGAGAAAGCCGGCTTGCTGGACCGCATCGCAGGCTGGTTCAAGAAGAAGGATGACGTCAAGGAAACCAAGGCCGTGGAAGCCCCCATACTCGCCAGACCCCGGCGCGAAAGCGCTCCCGCCCAGCGTGG
>JBAWGM010000459.1:0-7177 GCA_049592895.1 Thiobacillaceae bacterium
TCGCCCGGCGTCTCAAAGTCCAGCCCTGCGTTTTCCAGGCCCGATTGAATGCGAATGAGCGCGGCTTGCGCGAGTGAGTTGAATTCCTTGTCGTCCATGCCTAGTGACTGATCATCCAATGCTCGATTCTGCCTCCTGCCAGACCTCTGGGCAATGTGCCGATGGGCAGGGGTGATAACATGTGTCCCATGAAGAAACTCCTGTTGATCCTTGTTGCCATGGCGATGGCATCGGCCTGTGGCTGTGGCTCCAAGGGCCCCCTCTATCTGCCGGACAAGAGTCCCGGAAACACTCAACCCGCACAACAATGAACCATTTGCACCGTGTTGACGGGCGCCTCTTTATGGAGGAAGTGCCTCTTTACGATTTGGCCGCCCGCTACGGAACGCCATTATATGTATATTCATCCGCAGCCTTGACGGAAGCCTATCAGACCTATGATCAGGCGTTGGCCGGTCTTTCCCACCATATTTGCTATGCGGTGAAAGCCAACTCATCCTTAGCCGTACTGCAGCATTTTGCACGCCTGGGTGCCGGCTTTGACATCGTTTCGGGGGGCGAACTGGCGCGGGTTCTGGCCGCAGGCGGAGAGGCGGCAACGGTCGTATTCTCAGGGGTAGGCAAAACGGAAGCGGAGATGCGCCAGGCCCTGCAAGCGGAAATTCGCTGTTTCAATGTGGAGTCTCAAAGCGAACTTCAGCGTTTGAGCCGGGTGGCCGGCGAATTGGGCAAAATTGCGCCCATTTCGCTTCGGGTTAATCCGGATGTGGACCCCCAAACCCACCCTTACATTTCTACCGGCCTGAAGGAAAGCAAGTTCGGCGTTCCCATAAGGGAAGCCCCCAGCTTGTACCGGGCCGCCGCAGCCATGCCCAACATCCGGGTGAAGGGTGTGGATTGTCATATCGGTTCCCAACTGATCGACCTTCGCCCCCTGGGTGACGCGCTGGACAGGGTACTGGATCTGGTGAAGATACTAGAAGCAGAGGGCATTCGGC
This sequence comes from Thiobacillaceae bacterium, assembly GCA_049592895.1. GTDB lineage: Bacteria > Pseudomonadota > Gammaproteobacteria > Burkholderiales > Thiobacillaceae > DASQBT01. Next base: position 999 of record JBAWGM010000459.1, read on the forward strand.
TAGAACACGTCGACGTGGGGGGCGGGGTGGGCATTCGTTACCGTGACGAATTGCCGCCCAACATCGCGGCGTACGGCGCCATGCTCGAGAAACGGATGGTGGGGCGCAGCGAAACGCTGCTGCTGGAGCCCGGCAGGTCTCTGGTGGGCAATGCCGGAATCCTGCTTGCCCGGGTCGAGTATCTGAAGCCAGGGGAAACCAAGAACTTCGCCGTAATCGACGCCGCTATGAACGACTTGATGCGACCGGCGCTTTACGATGCCTTCCATGACATCCAACCCGCAGTGGAGCGGAACGGATCGCGGAGGCGCTATGACGTGGTCGGTCCAGTATGCGAAACCGGCGATTTTATTGGGCTGCAGAGGGAATTGTGCCTTCAGGAAGGAGATCTGATAGCAGTCCTGTCGGCAGGCGCCTATGGCATGAGCATGAGTTCAAACTACAATTCCAGACCCCGCGCGGCAGAAGTGATGGTGAACAAGAACAAAGATTGTCTTGTTAGGGAACGGGAGACCGTCGATCAGCTGATGTCTGGAGAGCGGCTTATTTACTAGTTCTTGCTCCTTCTGGCCATTCCACAAATGCGTGCTAAACAAGTATCGACACGCTATCGGTTGTTAGACTGCTACATTTTTCGTCAGATTATCGGTCAAGAAGTTCGACATCTTATTGAAGCTTGCGAAAAAGCTTCTAGAATGAGATTCACCAAGCGGAGCTTAGGTGTTGCCTTGTCAAAGTCGTTTTGTGGGGCGGCGTCGAAAGTTGATGCCACGCTTTGGAAGTGCATTTACAACCTCTGCACGTAGTTACTGGGTAGTAAGGTAAGTAAAGGAACAAAGGTAGTTAAGTAGTGAATGTGTTCAACTTCTAAGGAGTGAATTATGGCGACTGCCAAGAAACCTGCCGCCAAGAAGGCGGCCCCTGCTAAGAAACCTGTTGCAAAGAAGAAGGCGGCTCCTGCCAAGAAGGCTGCGCCGGCCAAGAAGCCCGCAGCCAGAAAGCCTGCAGCGAAGAAGGTCGCGGCCAAGAAGCCCGCAGCCAGAAAGCCCGCAGCGAAGAAGGTCGCGGCCAAGAAGCCCGCAGCCAGAAAGCCCGCAGCGAAGAAGGTCGCGGCAAAGAAGCCCGCAGCCAAGAAGCCTGCAGCGAAGAAGGTCGCGGCAAAGAAGCCCGCAGCCAGGAAGGCAGCGACGGACAAGAGGCCTGCTGCCAAGAAGGCTGCGCCCGCGAAGCCTGCACCTGCGCCGGCTCCAGCAGCACCTGCTCCGATGCCTTCCACGCCTGTTATCAAGCCTTTCGGCCTGTAACTGTCGGGATACGAGCTTAAGGGGGCCTCCGGGCTCCCTTTTTACTTCTTGGCGTTTGTGGCTCCGGTGAAAGTAGAGGATGGTCTTCGCCTTAGGAACTCAGTCCGCAAAACAGCTGCACGGACAGCACAATCACATAGATCAAATGCTGGTTAGAGCCCTTCTTGATGAGCCGGAAGCAGTCCGGCGGGCCCAGCCCGGTAACCGGATATTGCGGCAGCTTAAGACGCTGCCAGGTGTCGCCCAGGGCGCTTCATCGTGGCTTTGGTTGAGAGAGACGCCAACAGCAGCCGGGGACAAAGACACCGAATTCCAAGGTGACAACCGGTGGCCTTGCCATGTCCCGGGAAACGGAACCGGGGCCAAGTAACGGGTCCAGACTGTATAGGTAGCGAAACACGGACAGCTGTACGAAATGGTGAACGGTCTGAGCATGCGGCAGGGCCAATTCTGCGCCGTCGGATGTCTTGACGCTGTGTTAGAAAGGAAGGCCAGCAATCCGACCGAGGTTCAAGTACGGGTCGAGCGGGTAATGAAGTGATCGATTTGGCTTTTGCGCCTGAAGGAATGTGGAGCAAGTGGACAAAGTGGAGCCAAGGCATTGATGCCAGTCAAATCCCGGACGCCGCAACATTTTGTCCTCGCTCGTCTCGGTATCGTAGCTTCATTTTGGCTGGACCTTCGCTGTCTTTCAGGAATTTGATAATGAAACTGACGAAAGTGTCTATGGAACCGTTGACGCATCATCAGCCTGGGTTGGTTTGCGATGGGTACCGTAGCAGGACAGTGCAGAAAAATCTTTGATTTAACGATACTTTTTTAAGCTCCTCGTAGGCAGCGTTGGTGGCATGGAGTCTGCAAGTAGTAAGGCGCAACCAAAAGGAGCAACACCATGATGGAACTGAACAACGGCAAGACAGTGAATATCACCCTGGAAGAAGATGAGGGGGGCAAAGACCAGGTTGTGTTTTCCCTGGATAGCATCGGTCAGTTGAAGCTCACGCCTTACCAGGCGCGGGTACTGGCAACCGAATTGATTATGGCGGTGAATCGGGCAGAGGTCAGGGGCAATCTCAAGCGTAGCCACAACTTCTCGCGTATGCCCGAGCAAGCTGTGCGTGGCGGCGTTTTCCAGCAAATGTTCGCTAAGTAATTTTCGATCCCCCCGGCTTCGGGGCGATCAAGGGGGGCGGGGGCCCCATACCAAAAAAAGCCGCGTACTTGGCGCGGTACCGGCCTCATGATAGGGTGCCACTTGCGGCGCGGTGTTTTCCGCGCCATTTTTGTTTTTTCGGAAAGATTTGCATGGCTACCCTTGAACTCACCCAAACCAACTTCACCGAAACTATCAACGGCAACGATTTTGTGATCGTTGATTTCTGGGCCCCTTGGTGCGGGCCGTGTCGTGCTTTCGCACCCGTTTACGAAGCCGCCTCCGAAAAATATCCGGGCGTGGTCTTCGCCAAGGTCAATACAGAAGTGGAGCAGCAACTGGCGGCATCTTTCAGTATCCGTTCCATCCCCACCCTAATGGTGTTCCGCGAGCAGATCATCCTGTTTTCCCAGCCGGGTTCGTTGCCTGCATCCGCATTGGATGAAGTTATCGGCAAGGTGATGGAATTGGATATGGATGCGGTGAGGAAAGAAATCGCTGAAGAACAGGCAAAGAGCGCTTAGTCACACTGTGCTCTTGTTACCCGCGCCTGGGCAACAGTGTTCTGAGCAGCGGTAGGCTGACTCGTCGCTGCTGTTCGAGGCTGAAGCGGTCAAGCGCATCGACGACGGCCAGCAATTCACGCAAATCCCGCGAATAGCGGGTGAGCAAATAGTCCGCAACAGCGCCCTCCAGTTCAAAGCCGAGTTGATCAGCGCGCCTCACTAGGGCTTCGCGTTTCTCCGCGTCATTGAGGGGATGAAGCTGGTAAGTCAGTCCCCAACCCAAGCGAGTGCGCAGGTCCTCCCGCAGTTCCCTCAAGCCTGACGGAGCCTGCGAGCCGCTTGCCACCCAGACCATCGCAGTCGCCTTGCAGCGATTGTAGCGGTTGAAGGCCACAATCTGGTTTTCTTCATCCAACCGGTCGACATCGTCGATCAACAGGGGGCCGGTGCATGCCGGCCAGCCTGGCGCACGTCCGATGACCAGGCCTGCGCCGGGCAGCGATGCGCTCAGGGCAGCCAACACCATGCTTTTGCCGCAGGCGTGCGGGCCCCAAAGGTAGACCGGTTCATGCTGTTTGCCCTCGGTAATTGCACAGAGCATGGCCAGTGCCTCGGCGTTTCTTCCGGGTACGACGTCCTCAAGTCTGACCGGGGCTAGGGGCTGAATGTCTAAGGCGAGCTGTTGCATGTCAGCGGGTAAGCTTATCCGATTGATTGTCGCAGCCGAAGTATTTTGCTTTGGAACTATTGACATGGTGTCCAGTCAACACTTACCTTGGGTGTGAGTCTTAAACCAGACAGCGCAGGGTGATCGGTTGAACGCAAAGTATTGCTACGCTTACCCCCATCCCGCGGTAACGGCGGATGTCGCGCTTTTCACCATTCAGCAAGAACGTCTTCAGGTGTTGCTGATCCAGCGCGGCGCAGCCCCATTTGCGGGAGCGTGGGCCCTGCCAGGCGGCTTTGTGAACCCGCAGGAATGTCTGGAGGATTGCGCCTTGCGCGAACTGCTGGAAGAAACCGGCGTGAGTGGAGTTTACCTCGAGCAGCTCTACACTTTCGGCAAGCCCGACCGCGACCCGCGCGAACGAGTCATTAGTGTGGCTTACTATGGTCTAACGCCACTGCTGGCCATGGAACCCAAGGCCGGATCCGATGCTGCCCAGGCCGCCTGGTTTGACCTGGATCAATTGCCGAAACTGGCCTTTGACCACGCCGACATCATCCGCAAGGCCAGGGAGAGACTGCGCGCCAAGCTGGATTATTCCACCATCGCATTCCAATTCATGCCGAGGAGATTCACTTTGAGCGAGTTGCAGGCTGTATACCAGACGATACTTGGCGAAACGCTCGACAAACGAAATTTCCGCAAGCGCATCAGCGCTCTGGCTTTGGTAAAGCCGACTGGCGATCAGCGCCGCGACGGAAAACATCGCCCCGCAGCGCTATATCGCGCCAGCCATCCAAACCGGGTGGACTACATCAAATGAAAGACGCCCTCATGACCGATTATCCAGAAGTGTCCATGCGAGAAATTGTGGTTCCGCCCATGAAGGAAGAGCATCTTGCCCCGGTAGAGCGCGACGCGATCAAGGCCCGCATCAAGACCATGATGAAACGGGAGGATGCCGTGCTGGTGGCGCATTATTACACCAGCCCGGACCTTCAGGATTTGGCGGAAGAAACCGGCGGGATGGTGTCGGACTCACTGGAAATGGCCCGCTTTGGCCATCGCCATCCAGCCACGACGCTGGTCGTGGCTGGAGTGAAATTCATGGGGGAGACCGCCAAGATCTTGAATCCGGAAAAACGCGTCATCAGGCCGGATCTGAATGCGGACTGCTCCCTTGATCTTGCCTGTCCGGCGAAGGAGTTCACGCAATTCTGCGACGCCAATCCGGATCGAAGAGTAGTCGTCTACGCCAATACCTCGGCTGCGGTCAAGGCCCGTGCCGATTGGGTGGTGACTTCCGGAATCGCGGCCAAGATTGTCGCCTACCTTCATCGCCGTGGAGAGAAAATCATCTGGGCGCCAGACCGTCACCTTGGAGCCTACGTACAGAAGGTGAGCGGCGCCGATATGCTGCTATGGCAGGGTAGCTGCGTGGTACACGAAGCCTTCAAGGCCGATGGCGTCATGAGACTCAAACAGCAGTATCCGCGGGCCGCCGTGCTGGTGCATCCCGAGTCGGCTGCCAGCGTGATTGAACTGGCGGATGTGGTAGGCTCGACCACTCAACTGATCCGGGCAGTGCAAGACCTGCCCAACTCGGAATTCATCGTCGCGACCGACAACGGCATATTTCACAAAATGCATGCGGCTGCGCCCGGCAAGCTGTTGCTCGAGGCCCCCACTGCGGGAGAGGGGGCGACCTGCATATCGTGCGCGCATTGCCCCTGGATGGCGATGAACGGATTGCAAAAATTGGCCCAGGTGCTGGAGACCGGCACCAACGAGATCCACGTTGATGAAGCGATACGAGTGAAAGCGGTTCGCTCAATCCAGCGCATGCTGGATTTTGCCGAACAGGAAAGGCGGCAGGAATTGGCCTGACGCACCCACTTTATACCGCATGGCACGCATCAATCCCCGATACGCCTTGGCCCTGTTGGCTGGTGCTTTGGGCTCGCTGGCCTTTGCGCCGCTGGGGGCCTATCCGCTTGCTTCCCTGGGACTCGCCATTCTGTTTGCCTTGTTGCAGCAGCCAGGGAAGGTGCGCCCCTTTGTCGCCGGCTGGCTGTACGGCTTGGGTTTCTTTGGCGTCGGGGTGAGCTGGGTCTATGTCAGCCTGCATACCTATGGCGAAATGGCAGCCCCCCTGGCACTGCTGGCCACCTTTCTATTTTGCGCTCTCCTCGCCACGTTTCCCGCGCTGGCTGGCGGAATGCAGGATCGACGCAAGGCCGGGGGAGTTGTCCAACTCCTGCTGTTGCTGCCGGCCGCCTGGACGTTGCTGGAATGGGTACGCGGTTGGATTTTCACCGGCTTTCCCTGGCTGGCAATAGGCTATTCTCAGGTGCCTGACAGCCCCTTCGCGGGCTACGCTCCCTTGCTTGGCGTATACGGAGTGAGCTTCGTTACGGCTCTGACGGCAGGCGCGCTGGCCTGGGTTTGGCAAAGCCGGGCCAGTCTGGCGACGGCATCGAGGGGGATGATGCTTGTCCTTGCCCTGATTGCGGCGGGGGGGGCGCTAAAGACGATCAACTGGACTAGGC
>JBAWGM010000460.1:0-2613 GCA_049592895.1 Thiobacillaceae bacterium
GGTCAGAGAAACCGCATCGGAGAGTTGCAGATTTTCCTCTGGCAGGTTGAGGGTCAGGGCAGTTTCCTCCGCCTTTTCGAACTCCCCGGCGAGCAGCCGCAATGCATCTATCAGACCCAGATCATAAAGCAAAGCTGGTCGCAGATCGTTGGTAATGCGGCGCTTGAGGGTAACCCCGGTGGTGAGGGTCTGCTGCAGCCGCGCCAATCTTTCTGCAATCTGCGGATCGGCGCCCAGTTTGCGCTCGAGCCAGTTCGCATCGAGCTTGGCCGCGGTGAGCAACGCACCCATCTCGTCGTGCAGTTCACGGGCAAGATGCAGCTTCTCCTCTTCTCGCACGTTGGTCAAATAAGTGGCGAGGCTGGCAAGCTCCTCCGTGCGATGACGCACTTCGCGCTCGAGCCTGTCATTTTCTGTATGCAGCATGCGTGTAATCTTGTCACGCAGCATCTGCTGTTTTTGATTCAACTTCACCGCCAGCAGCAGCAAGAGCGCGCCCGAGATCGCCAGCAATACAGTCGCGAACCGGGCGTATCGGAAGTTGCGAACTGACGTGCTGGTATAGCGCTGGCTGTCGGCGAGGAGCATATCTTTCAGCTTGTTCTGTTGCTGCCGGTAGGCATCCATGACTAGTTTTTCATGGTCAAGCCAGGCATGTCTGTTCAGCAAGACCCGCGGCGCTTCGCTGAGTGTGATTCCAAGACCGTCGGCTACGCCTCGCGCATAGTTGATGAGTATCGCGACCTGGGCATGATCTTCATCCTCGCGCGCATAATCTTGCTCTATAGTTTTCAGCAATTTCGCAACGCGCGGAATTGCCTCGTAATACGGGCGCAGGAAATTCACGTCGAAAGTCAGCAGGTATCCGCGCGTTGCCGTTTCCATATCGAGTAACAACTTTTGAAGATTGTCGAGGTGGTCCGCGCGTTCGTTCACAAGCTTGATCTGGTTCAAGGCCGTAAATCCGGTTGTGGCCTGCATGAACCCTATTGCCAGTACGCCGATCAACAGGGCACCCCCGGCCACCAGATATGCCTGGGTGAGAAGGCGCATGGGCATGCGCCGCGGGTCAGTGGCTCTTGGAGGTAGGACTTCGTTAGCCGCATTCATCATTGCACCTCTCATTCCTGGTTAAGCCCGCCAGAACGAAGGAATTGTCCGACACGCCGATCCGCCGCGTCCGACAGATTTCATCCATGTTAAATCATAGAGTGTTTACGCAAGCAAGCATGCCATGTCATCTCCATCACCAAAGCTTTGTTAACCTGCAGGAGGGTGCCATGAAGACCATATTCGCATTACTAATGTCCGTTGTATTCGCTCCTTGAGCGGCTGCAATACCGTTGCGGGGGCCGGCAAGGATCTCGAGCGTGGCGGCGAAAAAGTGCAGGACACCGCCAAGGATGTTCAGCAACAAATGTAATGTTTTCCCCGTCCTTCTTGCCAACCAAAGGAGCCAACCATGACCAGCGCCTCTCGCCCCGCCGTTCTCACAACTTCATCGGGTGACCCGTCTGCCTTTCTCTCCGACGTCAAAACGCTCAGAGAGCGCGCACGAAAGCATATTGAGGAAGGGGCTGTCACCGGCGACTACGGCCTGAACGCGAAAGTGGCGGTCAAGGTGCTGAACGCTGCGCTTGCCACCGAACTGATCTGCACCTTGCGCTATCGGCAACATGCCTTTGTCGCGAAGGGGATCAACTCAGAGCCGATTGCGCAGGAGTTCCTGACCCACTCCAACGAGGAACTTGTGCACGCAGACCTGATTTGCAAGCGGATCGTGCAGCTGGGCGGCAGCCCCGAGATGGACCCGGGCAAGCTGACCGAGCGCAGCCACTCCGAATATGTCACCCGCGACACGCTTGAGGCGATGATCCGGGAAAATCTGGTGGCTGAGCGGATCGCTGTCGAGAGTTACCGCGAGATGATCGCATTCTTCGGCCAGCACGATCCGACTACTCGCGCGATGCTGGAGGGCATACTGGCAACGGAGGAAGAACACGCGGAAGAATTGTCGGATCTGTTGCACTGAGATGCGGGTTCGGCGCGTCGGGTTGGATTCGCTCAGCCAGCCCAGCCGCCGATGATATGGGCGGACCTGACGGCGGCATGACGCTCAAGGCGCATCAAGCCGCACAGCCGAGTGATTCAATGACCCTCAAGCGCGTTCCTTGACCGTCAATGGGGAAGGACGGGCAATACGCCCGTCTGAAGCAAGGCGCCCAGCGCCTCCGCCGCCACCGGAGGGCTGAAGAAGTGGCCTTGGCCCTCGTCGCAATGCCGGGACAGAAGAAAAGCGACCTGCTCGGCTGTTTCGACGCCCTCCGCAATGACGCGGAGCTTGAGGCTTTTGCCCATGCTGATCATGGCACTGACGAACAGGGCATCGTCCGGGTTGCTGGTTATCTGGTTCACGAATGACTGGTCGATCTTCAGGGTATTGTTCGCAAACTTCCGCAGATAACTCAGGCTGGAACAGCCGGTGCCGAAGTCATCGATTGCAAGCTTGACGCCCAGGTCTGCGAGCGCGCGCAGCACGGAATCGGTAGACTCGGCATCCCGCATGAGGACGTTTTCTGTCACTTCAAGTTCCAGATAGCGCGGCTCCAATCC
>JBAWGM010000461.1:0-15391 GCA_049592895.1 Thiobacillaceae bacterium
AGACCATCCTGCTTGCCACACCAAAATCGAAACTCGCCTACCCGGATCGCTTACGCCGCGTTTCCTATCGCGACCCAGTAACAGACAAGTTCCTCGTGTTTCTGACCAATCGATTCGATCTGCCAGCGCTTACCATTGCCGAGATCTACCGCAACCGGTGGGCGGTCGAGACCTTTTTCAAATGGCTGCCATATTGCACTCCTTCGTATGTTATTGAATTTCCCAAGCCACCTGATTGGAATTGCTTGTCGGCGGACTTGCTGGATAACGGATTGTCGCCAGGTGTTGCTCAACGTCTGCCCTGAGTAGTATCCACGGAGCGTTCATGCACGCGTGACGCGCCGGCAAATGTTTCTGGCGAATCATTCGCAGTACCGTTGTTTCTGTGACAGCCAGCATGCTGGCCACCTCACTGACAGTCATTTCGCCACGTGCCTGCCTTTCCCCTTCATGGTAGACATCAATCGCGTGATAGTTGCGGAGCGAACATACGCGCATGGGGTTCCAACTCTGACCATGCGCCGTGCGACGACCCATTCGATTCAGCGTCGAGGCAATCAACGCGTCCGGCTGTATTCTTGCCAAACAACGAACCAGCTCGATGATATCGGTATCGGTGACATACCGATGTTCTCCACTGCGTGTTTTTCTCAGCGTTAATTCGGTATGATCGCCGCCTTGCCAGTGGAGTACCAAGCGAACCGTGTTGCCATCCGAACTGGCAATGATTTCCTTTAGGACGGTACGAAGAATCCGCTTCTTGAATTCAGGCGGACTGTTGGGATGGTCCCACAATCGGGGCAAGTCATCCCCCATCGCCAACAATTCCTTCCTCGTTGAATCGCTAAGCAAGGTGGGCTGTTCGCGCTTGAGGGCGCCGAGTTCATCTGTAAGCTGCGATTGAACTTTCAACGCTTCATTCCAGCGCCGTTCAAGCTCCGCTGCGACGAGACGGTTCAGGGGATCCACCGCATCATATTGGCGCTGCGCATGCGCGACCTCGTAGCGCCCCTGTTGCAGGGCTAATTCCTTGTGATGAACTCGTTCATCCTCGTCGTCTTGCAGATTCTCGATCGCTTGGATCGCCGCTTGAATTCCCAATGGCCTGAGACACTCAAGTACTCGTTCAGCAACCATGCGATCAGCGCTCAATCCACCGAAACCGATGCAACATTTTGCCTCGCGATCCAGGATGTAGCCTCCGCATTGATAGCGGATCACCGTCGGGCCCGGGTACTGTGCGAGTAGCTTGGCACCACAATGGCCACAGCGCAAAATACCCGCCAGCAACGCACCGCCACGTTTAACCGATCCGCGAACCATGTCACCCATCCCATTGGCATTGTGTGCAATCAATTCTTGATTGCCTTTATAAACGTCCCAGCTAATGTAACTTTCGTGGTGGTCCGTTATCAAGACCGCCCACTCTTCGCGCCGACTCTGCTTGGTACGCACAATGCGTTTTCGGCCCTGTTCAATGCGCACCTTCGCCTTGGTACGCCCATACGCGTATGCACCCGCATAGATGGGATTTTTCAACAGGCTCAACAAGGAATGGTAGCGCGGCTGCTTCCACACAATATGCCGGGCGCTCCCCGCTCCACTGATCGTGGGCAGTTTGATCTGTTGCTCACACAGCCAATAGTACAGTTGCCGCACACTGGCCAACTCAGCAAACTTGCGAAACACCAAATCGATGGCCGAACGCACGCGCTCATCGGGATCCTTCTCGATCCGATCATCCTCGGTGCGTGCGTAGCCAATCGCAACCACCCGGAACAACTCGCCACGCTTAGCCTTTTGCTCAAGCGCCGAGTGTGCCCGTTGGCGGAAAGTCGCCACCTCCATTTCGCTAATCGTACCTTTCATTCCCAATAACAGCCTGTCATTAATCTGGCCGGGATCGTAGATTCCGTCGGCGTCGACCAGCAAGGCCCCGACGACGCTGCAGAATTCCAATAGCGTATGCCAGTCCCGCCCATTTCGCGCCAGGCGTGAAGCCTCGATGCTGAACACGGCGCCGACCTTGCCATCACAAAGCGAACCCAACAGCCGCTCAAAGCCAGGACGGTGGGCACCAGATCCTGAGCACCCAAGATCATCGTCAATAACCTCAATGTCTGCCCATCCCAACTCCTTGGCACGATCCGCGAGTGCGTATTGTCTTCGCTGGCTCTCCAGATTGTTCTGAACTTGGTCAGGCGTTGACTGCCGAATGTATACGCAGGCCCGCCGGGCCAAATGATCAGCGCCTATTTTGCTCATTTTCCACCTCCTCGTCGATTGACTTGGCCAGCGCTTCCATCCACTGCACCAGCAGTCTGCAAGCGTCCTGTTGGACTGTCTGCTGTAGTTGCGGTAGCGGAATTGACTTGCTGTCTTCGAACAGTTTTCGTTGCCGTGTCGCTTGGTGCCGCATCGTGCCCTCCTTCAGGTATGCTGGAAGCAACCAAGGATAGACAAGTGGTCGTTGTGCGACGAAGATCGAGCAGGACGGTAAGAGGCAGTCGCGGCTCGCGTGCAATTGCGATTTGGGCCGCCTCAGGCAGCGTCATCCAGACGGGACATGCCAAGGGCATCCCGTTCGTACGTCGGACGACGTAACAGGCTTCGTCGTGCACGTAGTGCAGCCGGACTACCGGAAGACACTGGCCGCGCAGCGGGTGGAACGTGTATCTGATCGTTACTTCGGATGGATAGTGTTGCTGGGCAGTATGTCGCCCAGTCGTTCAAATGGCTCAAACAAAACTTGTCGATCAAACATTTCTTCGGCAACTCCATCAACGCCGTCAAGTCACAGATTTGGATCGCTGTCAGCGTCTATCTCATCGTCCTCATCGCCCGCAAACGCCTGAATCTGCCGGCTTCTCCGCAACTCCTGCTCAACATCATCGAGGTCAATATGTTTGAAAAAACCCAGCTCGATCAACTCGTCTTCGATGCGTTAATGAATTTTTCAGACGACCCCATCGATAACCAAATGATTTTGCTATGAAATCAACCGGACAGATGTGAGGTGGAGTATGAACTCCACCGCAATCTGAGACAGGAAACATCGCATGGAAGACTACGCAGCTCGGTGCGCCGAGTGGCTGGAAAATCGAGTCCGGGACGCCGAAGCACGCGACCCTCAGCTTCGCGCGCTGAAGGATCAAATCAATCAGCCGGGCGAAAAGCTCAACTCGGCCAAGGAAGATGAAATTCCAAATCTGCTTCGCCAACAAGACAAGGCGATTCAAGCGCTCATTACCCGTGCCTCGCAAAGCACAGGCGCGCAAGGCGCGCACTAGTAAAGGGCCTACCGCCTACGGCTGGTAATCGACGCATTGCGGACCTAACTGCCTTGCAGTGCCACCAGCCGCTGTGGCCGACAAGCCGAAGATTGCAACAAGCTGGAGAACGACGGCTCCACCTCAGATAGCAGACCTTCCTGATGCTGAAGGTCGAATGGCCTGGTCACGTCCAATTACCGAACTTCCGCTTTCTTGTGAAACCATGCTTAGTGTCCGGGTCGCCAAGATCGACACCGAGCTTGGCAAGCCTCCCCGCTCTTATCTGACCAGGGCCAGCAACTCCCCATAACTCTGGCTGAACAATTTCAGCCCTTCGTCCTGCAGGATGTCTCCGACCTGGTCCGGAGAAATGCCCAGCTTTTCCGCCTCCAGCCAAGCCTCGCGCGCCGAGTGCTGCGGATCCAGCAGGCTTGCCTGGGCATGACCGTGTCCCAGAAACGCGTCCAGCGTGGCATCCGGCACGGTATTGATGGTTTCCGGCCCTTCCAGTGGCTCGACATACAGCAAATCCGGATAGGCTGGATTCTTGGTGCTGGTGCTGGCCCACAAGAGGTACTGGGGCCGCGCTCCGGCAGACGCCAGGTCGGCAAAATGCGGGCCATGAAACAGTTCCAGATAGCGTTCATAGGCCAGCTTGGCGGTCGCCAGCGCCAGTCTTCCGCGCAGGGCCAGGGCAGGCTGCGTACCCAGGACATCAAGGCGCTTGTCTGCGTGGCTGTCTACCCGCGACAGGAACAGGCTGGCCACCGCCTTGATGCGATCAAGCGGCAGCCCCTGGTCGTGGCGCTTTCTCAGGCCGCGGATATAGGCTTCGAAGGTGCGTAGCGTTTGGCGCACTGAAAACAGCAGGGTGACGTTCACATTGATTCCCTGTTCGATGAGGACTTCCAGGGCTTCCTGGCCCGCGGCCGTGCCCGGCACCTTGATCAGCACATTGGGCCGGTCAACCGCCTGCCGCAAGTGTTTGGCTTGTTCCACCGTGGCCCGGGCATCGTTGGCCAGATCGGGGCTGACCTCCAGGCTCACATAGCCGTCATCGCCGCGGCTCTTGTCAAACACCGGCAGGAACAGGTCACAGGCAGCCTGGATGTCCGGTATCAGCAGGGACTCCAGCCGCGTCTGGGGCGACGCGTACATGGCTTTGGCCCGCGCCAGATCCGCGCGGTAGCGCTCGCTGCCCACGATGGCCTTGGCAAAAATGCTGGGGTTGGAGGTCAGGCCGCTGACGCCCTTGCTGACCAGTTCCTGCAAACGCCCGGTTTGCAACAGGTCGCGGGACAGGTTATCCAGCCAGATGCTTTGGCCGATTTCGTTCAGATGATGCAGATCATTCATGGTTTTCCCCATTCTCGCCGCTCAGGTGTGGATCATTGTGACCCGCTCCGACCCTAACAGTTTAGTATTTCACTATCCATCCCGATGCCAACAGGATTATTCATGAGCGAACAATTCTCCGCCCTCACACAAGCCAAATCCACTCTGATCGATCTCGCCATCAAGTTTGGGCCCAAATTGGTCGTCGCGCTGTTGATCCTGGTCGCAGGTTTCTATGTCGGGCGCTGGGTTGGCGGTCTCTTGGATCGGATGCTGATCACACTGAATCTGGACGTCACCGTCCGCCAGTTGCTGGTGCGCATTACGCGGCTCCTGGTGCTGGTCCTGTTTCTGATCATGGCCTTGCAGAATCTGGGAGTGGAATTGCTGCCCCTCATCGCCGGCCTGGGCGTGGCGGGCGCGGGCCTCGCTCTCGCCATGCAGGGCGTGCTGTCCAATCTCGCGGCAGGGTTCACCATCATTTTCACCCGGCCCTTCAAGGTGGGCGAATACATCTCCATCGCCAACGAGGAAGGGATGGTCGAGATCATCACCCTGTTTTCCACCACGCTCAGCCATCTCGACTTGTCGCGCATCGTCATCCCCAATCGCAAGATCGCCGGCGAGATCCTGCACAATTACGGCGAACTCCGGCAACTGGGCCTAAGTGTGTCGGTCGCCTATGACACCGACCTGAACAAAGCCCTGGCTTCTATCCAGGAGACGCTGAGCGCCAATGTTCGGGTGCTGCAGGATCCCGCCCCCTTGATCCAGATAAGCGCACTGGCAGATTCCTCGGTCAACATTGGGGTGCGGCCCTGGGTGAAGGTGGATGACTATGCCGCGGCGATTGGCGAACTGAACAAGGCCATCGTGGAAACCTTGCGCGCGCGCGGCATCAGCATACCCTTCCCGCAGCGCGAAGTTCGTCTGCTGGGCAATCCCGCGTAAAGCCAGTGGATTTTGAGGAGACCGCCATGACAACCCGCGCGCTGAAACTGGGTCATGCCGTCATCAAGGTTCGCAGCTTGGAGCGCTCCGTGCCGTTCTACCGCGACGTGCTGGGACTCAAGGAAGTGGCGCGTTACCGCAATGCCATGGTGTTCTTCAGTTGCGGCGAGAACCACCATGATCTGGGCCTGATGGAAGTTGGATCCAGCGCGCCGGGCATGATCGATCATGGCGTCGGCTTGTATCACCTTGCGTTCAAGGTAGGCGACAGTCTGGATGAACTGCGCGCATTTCGCGATCATCTCGCCGCCATGGGCGTACCGCTCGCGGGGCAATCCGATCACCGCGTCAGCCAGTCGCTTTACTTCAACGACCCGGACGGCATGATGATCGAATGCTATGTGGATGCCGATCCGGCAGTGTGGGAAGACGACCCCAACGCGGTTGCCCATGTCGGGCCGCTAAAGCTTTGACCGGGCACAAGAGAATCACGCCCGGTCAGTCTGCACCTTGCGCGAGCCTGCTAGCATTGCGACTTGTCCCGAGAAGAGAATCCGCGCAAATCAGGAGATCACGATGACCGCAACCAAGATCCTGCTCGAAGAAAAAGACATCCCCACTCACTGGTACAACGTAGTGGCGGACATGCCCAATCGTCCGGCGCCGCCTCTGGGGCCGGACGGCAAGCCCATCGGGCCGGAGGCCTTGGCGGCCATTTTCCCCATGGCCCTGATCGAGCAGGAAGTTTCATCCGAGCGCTGGATACCTATCCCCGAGCCCGTGCGCGAAGCCTGGCGCCTGTACCGGCCGTCGCCCCTGTTCCGCGCCCATCGCCTGGAAGCAGCCTTGGGCACGCCAGCGAGAATCTATTACAAGTACGAAGGCGTTTCGCCCGCCGGCTCGCACAAGGTCAATACCGCCATCGCCCAGGCCTATTACAACGCCCAGGCCGGGGTCAAACGCCTTTCAACCGAGACCGGCGCCGGCCAATGGGGCTCCAGCCTGGCGCTGGCCGGCCAGATGTATGGCATCGAGGTGCGGGTCTACATGGTGAAGGTAAGCTACGATCAGAAGCCCTTCCGTCGCTCCATGATGCAAACCTGGGGCGCCGAAGTGTTCGCCTCGCCGACCAACATGACCGAATCCGGCCGCAAGATACTGGCCGAGGATCCGGATTGCCCCGGCAGCCTGGGGATTGCCATCTCGGAAGCGGTGGAGGAAGCCGCCAGCCGTCCCGATACCAACTATGCGCTGGGGTCAGTGCTCAACCACGTCTGCATTCACCAGTCCGTCATCGGCCTGGAGGCGAAGAAGCAGTTCGAGAAAGTGGGCGACTACCCTGACATGATCTTTGCGGCCTGTGGTGGCGGTTCCAATTTCTCCGGCGCGGCCTTCCCCTTCTTTGCCGACAAGGCGGCCGGCAGGAAAGTGCGTTTGGTGGCGGTGGAGCCAGCCTCCTGCCCCACCCTGACGCGCGGCCACTATGCCTACGACTTCGGCGACACTGCGGGCCTCACGCCGTTGATGCTGATGTACACCCTGGGGCACGACTTCGTGCCCCCCGGAATTCATGCCGGCGGGCTGCGCTACCACGGCGATTCGCCCCTGGTTTCGCAGCTCTACAAGGAAGGCCTGATTGAAGCGATTGCGGTGCCACAACTGGCCACCTTCGATGCCGGCGTGCAATTCGCCCGCACGGAAGGCATCATCCCGGCGCCCGAGTCCAGCCATGCCATTCGCGCCTGCATAGACGAGGCCCTGCGCTGCAAGCAAAGCGGCGAGCCCAAGACCCTGTTCTTCAACCTCTCCGGCCACGGCCACTTCGACATGGCTTCGTATGACGCCTACTTCGCCGGCAAGCTGCAGGACTACGCCTATCCCGAGCACGAGATCGAAGCGGCACTGCATCGGTTGCCGAAGGCGGCAGCGTGAGCAGCGGAGAGGGGCCCCACGCAGTGGGGATCGGAACGCCCGCGAACGCTGCCTTCCGCCGACCCGACGAAGCCTGAATCCTCGGTGAACTCACGGAGGCGGACAGCGTGAGCAGTGGAGAGGGGCCCCACGCAGTGGGGATCGGAACGCCCGCGAACGCTGCCTTCCGCCGACCCGACGAAGCTTGAACCTGTACGCAGCCTGAGGCGGCGGCCGGCACAAACAGTGAGCGGCGCCGGGCGCTGAAGGCGGGAAGTGTGGCCGTACGCGAATGTCTCCAGCAGCCGGCTCGCGCGGGCGAAACTTCTATGGCGCAAGCGGAATGATGACCGCCCCCGTCAGCAAGAGGCCTACACCTACTGCCAGGACCGCGGGATTTGCCTGCGTCACCCCGGCTCGCACCTGCACTGACGCCTGTTTGATTTCCATTTCCGCTTGGTCCTCCTGTGTCAGCTCCAATTTGTATTCGCCTGGGGCGAGGTTCGTCATCACCGGCAAAGTCACTTTGAACACCTCGGCAGGCGTCGCCTCAACCTGTATTGCCCGCACGGTGAAGGTATGAGTTAACACGGTTTCGCCGTTCAAAATGACGCGGGCCTGATACCGATTGCGTGGCCTTTTGGGCGGGGAAAGCGTGGGCCCGTGAGTTGCGGTGAGATTGATTGTCAGCGTTATCGGCCCCATTACCGGCAGCAGATCGAAACTTGCGAGGGCGCGCGCACGCCGATCAGAAATCGGCTGCAAGCTCAGCGGCAGTTCGGTGATCTCCCTGCCGGTATAGAACCGGGTATAGATGAAATAGCCCGGCCCCAGAATCAGCCCCACAGTCAGCAAAATCCACCCGGCCGTTTTATTCACGGCAATCTCCCTGTCACGTTGTTGAAGTTCGGGACAGTGATGTTTCCCGGACTACCTGAACTATAGTGAGATCAGGCAAACCTGTCAGAAAAGGGGGTTCCCAATGAAAGCCTTGCACAAGATAGAACGATATCTGGATGAGCACCTCATCCCCTTCGATGTCGTTGCCCATCCCCACAGCCAGACCAGCATGGAAACAGCCCGCGCGGCCAATATCGACGCATCGCGCATCGCCAAAGGCGTATTACTCGAAGGTGAGGACTGCTACATGGTGGCAATGATTCCAGCAGACAAGGAACTTCGCCTCGGCAAGCTTAGCCAGGATTACAGCAGCGAGTTGAACCTGGCGGAAGAAAAGATGGTCCGGCAACTATTCACCGACTGTGAGTCAGGCGTAGTGCCTGGACTTCCCCCTGCTTGGGGCGTGGAGATGGTGTGGGATGACTCACTGATGGCCAAGCCTGATATCTACCTGGAAGCCGGCGACCACGAACGCCTCATCCATGTGGAAACCCGCTATCTGCGTGACCTGTTTGGCGACGCCCCGCACTGCAGGTTCACCCAGCCGCGTGCCCACCATTTGGGCTGGAACCAGCACTGAAGAAGCTCTGGCGTCTTCGATGCTTGCGAGCATGAGTCGCAAGCATCCGTTGCGCTTTCCCGGATGCCCCGTTTCAGTCATAATGCAGCCTGTTCGCGCGGTGGTTCCAGTCTTGCCGCGCACCTCTAGTTTCTTCCCACACCTCTGCCTGAGACTGGCGCCTTGTTGATCGAGGCGGCAGGCCGACTTTTTTCAAGGTTTTCCATGTCTTTCTCTTCTCTCGGCCTGGCCGATGAAATCGTGCGCGCCGTTACCGAACGCGGCTATACCATACCTACGCCCATCCAGGCCCAGGCCATCCCGGCGGTCTTGTCCGGCGGCGACTTGATGGCCAGGGCGCAAACGGGGACGGGCAAGACCGCCGGTTTTGTCCTGCCCATCCTCCAGCGCCTGGCCGATAAGTCTGTCAAGGGTCCGTCCAACGGAAAGCCGCCGATTCGATCCCTGATTCTGACCCCCACCCGCGAGCTGGCGGCCCAAGTGGAAGAAAGCGTGCGGGCTTATGGCACGCATATGAAACTTGCTTCCATGGTTATATTTGGCGGGGTGAACATCAATCCCCAAATCAACCGCTTACGGAGCCGGGTGGACATTCTGGTGGCCACCCCCGGCCGCCTGCTCGACCATGTACAGCAAAAGACCGTGGACCTGTCGCAGATCCAGATTCTGGTGCTCGATGAAGCCGACCGCATGCTGGACATGGGGTTCATCCGCGACATCAAGAAGATCCTCGCGCTGTTGCCCAGGCAGCGGCAGAATCTGCTGTTCTCCGCCACCTTCTCCGATGAGATCAAGCAACTGGCGGCTGGCCTGCTGAATAATCCCGTATTGATCGAGGTGGCCCAACCCAATGCCACCGCGGACAATGTGGCACATACGGTCTATCCGGTGGACCGCGAGCGCAAGCGGGAACTGCTCGCTTATTTGATTCGCCACCGCAACTGGTTTCAGGTGCTGGTGTTCACCCGCACCAAGCATGGCGCCAATCGCCTGGCGGAACAACTGGTGAAGGACGGCATCAAGGCGCTGGCGATCCACGGCAACAAGAGCCAGGCAGCCCGCACCCGTGCGCTGAAGGAATTCAAGACCGGCGACTTGCAGGTGCTGGTGGCGACCGACATTGCCGCGCGCGGCATCGACATCATCGACTTGCCTCATGTGGTCAACTACGAACTGCCCAGCGTGCCGGAAGACTACGTGCACCGTATCGGCCGAACCGGCCGCGCCGGCGCTTCCGGGGAAGCCGTATCCCTGGTGTGCGTGGACGAGCACAAACTGCTGAAGGATATCGAACGACTGATCAAGCGCAGCCTTCCAAGAGGCACGGTCGCCGGGTTTGAACCCGACCCCAATGCGCGGGCGCAGCCCATTCAGCAACGCAGTGGGCCCCGTCCCCAAGGCGCCTCCCGTGGCAATGCGCCGGCGCAGGCCAGGCCGGGCAAGCCTGCCCCGCGCGGGAACAACACCAGGCGTCCGGCGGTTTCGCAGCCTGGCCGCGCCGGCAACGGCAAAGCGGCGGCGCCGGCATCGCCGCGTGCGCAGCGGCGCCCCGCTTCTCGTGGCGACGGCATGTAGGAGAGGATTTCCGGGCGCCAGACAGCTTTACCGCCTGACCCGGCATGGCTCACAATCCTGACCCATGGAAAAAGTCCGCCTGTCCAAACGCATGTCGGAGCTGGGGCTGTGTTCGCGGCGGGAGGCGGATGACTACATCGAACAAGGCTGGGTGTATGTGGACGGCGTACAGATCAGCGAGCTGGGCACCAAGATCTACCCCGAACAGACGATTACGCTCAACCGGGCCGCCCAGGCCCGCCAGCAGGAGCGCGTTACCATCCTGCTCAACAAGCCGGTCGGTTATGTGTCGGGCCAGCCGGAAGACGGCTACCTCCCCGCAGTTTCTCTGGTCAGCAAGACTTCCAGATGGGCGCAGGACAGAGCGCCCGCCCGTTTCCATCCCGGTCAGATCAGGGGCCTGGCGCCCGCCGGCCGGCTCGACATCGATTCGCAGGGCCTGCTGGTGCTGACCCAGGATGGCCGCATCGCCAAGCAGTTGATCGGTGAGGACAGTCCGGTGGAAAAGGAATATCTGGTGCGGGTAGCGGGCAGCTTGTCCGACCGGGGGCTGCAACTGTTGAACCATGGCCTGGAACTGGATGGCCAAGCCCTCAAGCCCGCGCGGGTCAGCTGGGTGAATGACGATCAGTTGCGCTTCATTCTGCAGCAAGGCAAGAAGCGCCAGATCCGCCGCATGTGTGAACTGGTCAGCCTGAAGGTGTTGGGCCTCAAACGGGTACGCATCGGTCGCGTCACCCTGGGCGCCTTGCCAGAAGGCCAGTGGCGCTATCTGGCGCAAGGAGAACGTTTCTGATGGACGAAGACGGCGCGCCTGTCTGTCCACTGCCAGTGCCTCCGGATTTCTCCGGCGTAAGCATTGTTGATCTGTGCCCCGACCCTCGACCAAGCGATTATCGGGCCGCCATGGAACTGGCGCGGATGGAGGCCGCTGCGCGCCTTGAAGAACCCATGCTTCTGTCCTGGTATGACCGCGACCGGAATTTCGAAGCGCCCCAGCACGTGAGCGAATGCCACCAGACTTCGGCCACGCCCGGCTATGTGGACTATGGCCTGAACCATGGCGCCCGGCTCATGATCGATATCGACTCCGGGCGCTTCGTGTTCTTCTACCGCGATGCCTTCCAGTTCTGAGCACAAACAATCAGCGCATGCTCAGCATCACCCAGAACAGACGCCGGGCGAACTCGGCCTTGCGCGCGGCATCGGTCCCCTCGCCGTGCGACGTCAGCATGCTGGAGGCAACGGCCTCGTTCATGTTTGTCGCCTGCGACTTAGCCAGCCGCGTGGAAGCCTTTTTCGCCGAAGCCGTGGCGACACCGGTATTGCGCGCAGGCTGGGCCCTGGCGGTGATCTGGTTTCCGACCAGATCGCGTGCGTGGGCAGGGGTAGTCGTGTAGAGTGCGCCCAACAGACTGGCGGCAGCCACCAGGACCATGGGAAAATTGAGGGGGGATGAATTGATGTGCATGACAGTCTCCTTCGCGTTGAGGGGTAGGTGTTCGCAGCTTATGTCTTCATCGCCCGCGGGATAAGCAACCGGGTTCCAACCCGGTGGGGATACCGGGTGGGCCAACTCGGTTGCGCTTGCCGTACCGGTATCCGTTGGCTGTCATGCCCACGACACTCGGGTCTAATTATTGTTAACACACCCATAGGACAACAGCCTGTGCTCTATCCCGGCCTTTACAGCAAATTGGAAAGAGCGCGCTGGAACATGGAGACGGACGTCAACTGGGCCGGGTTTGATTCCGCGCTGCTTACTGACGAGCAGGCATTGACCATCAAAATGAACGCGATCACCGAATGGTCGGCGCTGCCTGCCACCGAAATGTTCCTGCGCGACAACCGGCATGACAGCGACTTTTCCGCCTTCATGTCGATCTGGTTCTATGAAGAGCAAAAGCATTCGCTGGTGTTGATGGAGTACCTGCGCCGCTTCCGACCCGATCTGGTGCCCAGCGAAGAGGAACTGCATCAGGTGCGGTTTGAATTTGACCGGGCGCCACCGCTGGAAACGCTGATGCTGCACTTTGGCGGCGAAATCCGTTTGACACGGTGGTACTTGCGGGCTGCCGACTGGCATACCGAGCCGGTTATCAAGCAGATTTACCAGTTGATCGCAGCTGACGAGGCGCGCCATGCAGGCGCCTATTACGGGTATATGGAGAGAGCGGTGCAGCAGGCTGGGGACGTGGCGCGGCTGGCCTTTGCCAAGATTGGCGTGCTGATGGCGGGTGCGGCGCGCAGCAGCAAATCCGTGCACCCGACCAATCTGCATGTGAACGCCAGCCTCTTCCCGCGCGATACGGTTCAGAGCCGGCTACCGGAGCCGGAATGGCTGGAACGCTGGCTGGAAAGCCAGATCAACTTCACCGACCAGCATGAGCACCGCGTCATGTCCGTCATCCTGGCCAAGCTCGCGACCCTGTTGGGCGTGGAGTTTCCCGACGTAAAAAGCCTGCGCCAGTACCGCCGCGATCTGGCCCGGCAGTTGCAGGCTGCTTAGGACAGCCCGAACCCCAACCAGGCCACCCCAACCCGGTTGGTCTCAAGATTCCTAGTCCTGGACCGCTTACTCATGCGACGGTTGCGGAAGCGAAACCAACCTGGTTGGTGGCAATTCCGTTGCTAATGACTAAACTTGCTACTCAGAGCTGCCTTATAGGAGTTCACATGGCCTACCTGCAGAACAAATGGCGCGATTACACCCGCCAGCCCAATCCGCCCCGCCACTACACCAATCAGCGGGAGTTTGAAGCTGACTGGATTTACGCCCTGCGCCGCCGATATGCGCTGTCGCAGGAAGCCTTGGCGGCCATGGCCAGCGTGTCCGTGACTACGGTGCAGAACTGGGAAAACCCGCGCTCGGCCAAGGCCATTGCCGAGCACAACCAAGGCCGGCTCAAGGACATTGAGCGGGATTTGTGGATTCGCGCCCATGTCACCTTGTTGGAGCCGTGTCCTCCCACGGTCAAGGCGCTGTATGACCTGATGAGCGCTGGCAAGGACGAGAGCGCCCAGGCTCTGGCGGCCTATCTGGTGGGCTCTCTGGCTGAAGGACATCCGGAACGCCCCAGGCTGCTGCACTGGGCCAGCCTGACTCACAGCATCGCGGATCCCGATTCTCCCAAGGCGCAGGAATTTGGCCGGCAGGCGCTGGATGCAGTGGGCCGCAGCGACAACCGCCTGTCCGCCGCGATCGAGAATGAAATCCTCGGTTTTCAGATGGAGGACCTGTTGAAACTGCCCGCCGGCCCCCAGAGGGTGCGTCAGGGAGAGAACATCAAGGCCGCCTGCGAGCGTCTGTTCGAAAAGGACCAGCAGCCGGCTTACCTTTGGAATGCACTGGAAGTGAGTTGCCGCACGCCACTGCCACAGGAAGACATTTTCCGCGGAGTCAGCCGGCTTCTGGCATTACTGGATGCAAGTATGGTAGAGCGGCGCATTCGAACCGAATCCGCTTTCGAAAAGGCCCGGCCGGTGTTGACCACCACCGGAACCCTCAACTGAGTGCCGGGATGACTAGGGGAACCACCGTGAAGATGATTCAACTTTCCACCCTGACCGTGCTGCTGGTAGCCGGCTTGTCCGGATTAGCCTGGGCGAACACGCCCACCGCCGAACCCAGCCAGCCAGTTGTGGAATCCGTATCAAGTACGCCGCAACCAGAGCTTGCCCAGCCCGAGCAGCCGCAAGATCAGGGCAAGACCTATTATGTTTGGGACCGGGTTGGCAAACCCATGGGCATGGAGACCTTCTTCATCTGAGTTCTTGCCACTCATCCCCTAACCCTCGCCCCGCAAGCGGGGCGAGGGGAGAAAGCCACTCCTCACTCCTCACCTTCTCGATTCTGATCAGCGCCTTTCCCAGGAAAGAATTGGGCGCTTCTTCCTTCTTCAGGCGCAAACGCCCCCCTCCGCTCTCCAACCAGGAATGATGATCGTGCGAGGGATGAGCCTCATACGCCCACCCAGGGAAAGCGGGCAGCATCACGAAGGTTCTCCAGGCGGACGGGCGCCGCAGCGGTCTTACTCAAGTATGCTCACGGCTGAACGACGCGCGCCATTGATGGCGCTTCCAACATACGCAACTTGTCGAGTTGCTGCCGGACATGCTGCCAGGCAAGCCCCGTTCGTCATTGCTGAAGCCTCTATTGCCACTCCATCTTTTCGCGCCTAGAGTGTGGCGGATTTCCATAACACGAAGGATAGAGCATGGATCTCAACGTAATGGTCAAGCCGGCAGGCGTCGGCGCCGCCACCGCTGCAGGATATGTATTGGGCGCAATCTGGTATGCACCGCCCGTATTCGGCAATAGCTGGATGGCTGCCTTGGGCAAGACCAAAGAACAACTCGGAAGCCCGGCAAAGGCCATGGGCCTGACCCTGATCACCTGCCTGATTTCAGCCTGGGTACTGGCTGTCATCCTGGCCCGCGCCGGAGTAGGCTCCGCGATGGGCGGTGCGGTAGCGGGGGTGGGCGTCGGCCTGGGTGTCTATGGATTGAACCTCTATTCGGACAGCCTGTTTGCCGGCATTCCCCTGCGCCTCATTGTCATTCAGTCCGGCTATCGCGCTTGCCAATATGCACTCATGGGCGCCATTCTGGGCGCATGGCGGTGACATGAAACAACTGTTGCTGTCCCTTTGCCTGTTTGCCGCGCCTGCCCTGGCCGTGCAGCCCGACCTCATCCCGGTCAAACAGATCAGTCTGGAGTTGGCCCGCGACATCGCCATGAAGGCAGTCGAAGCGTGCCGCGCTTCCGGCTACAACATTTCCGCCGTGGTACTGGACCGGGCGGGCAACATTCAGGCGGCCCTGCGCGACACCCTGGCCGCGCCCTACACGCTGGAGATATCCCAAC
>JBAWGM010000462.1:0-13629 GCA_049592895.1 Thiobacillaceae bacterium
GGCTTACCTCAAAATGAACCACCTTGCCCGCCAGATGCGCCGCAGCGTAATCCACGGGGAAGCTCATATCGAAACCCTTGCTCTGCCCAACCGCGAGGCCTATCAGATTCGCCTCAAAATCCTTGAGAAAATGCCCTTCCCCCAGAATCGTAATATAGCCTTTGCCTTCGCCGCCTTCGAACGCCTGGCCTCCAAGGGTGCCAACGAAATCAAACTTGACCCGGTCATAATTCTGCGCCGGACGCTCCACCGGGTTAAACACCCGTCGCTGCTTCCGCAACACTTCCAGCGTTTTATCCACATCCTCTTCGGTCAGGCTGATCTGCGGGCGCTTGATCTTGCCACTGCTGAGTTCCCCAATCTTGACTTCCGGATACACTTCAAACACGGCGGAATACCGGAGTTCCTGACCTTCGCCCGCTTCCTTGCCCTCAAAGCGTGGGTACCCCGCAACACGCAGATTGTGTTCCTGCACCGCGGCATTGAAGCCCGCCTGGAGGGAAGCGCTCAACACTTCCTGGCGCACACCGGCCCCATGCTGGCGCGCGACCACGCTCAAGGGCGCTTTGCCGGGACGGAAGCCGTCCAACTTGAGGTTGCGGGCCAGCTTCTTGAGCCGTGCCTGCACCTCCACCTCCAGAGCAGCGACCGGTACGGAAATGTCGAGACGGCGCTCAATTGGTCCAAGCACTTCAAGATTTGATTGCATCATGGGTAATCCCGCAGGTCTAGAAAAGGATGATTAATGAATAGGCTGGTGCGAAAGGGGGGACTCGAACCCCCACGCCGCGAGGCGCTGGAACCTAAATCCAGTGCGTCTACCAATTCCGCCACTTTCGCTGATTCGCGCAAAATTGAATCAGGAAGTGTAATATAATCAATGCCCTGCTGCCAGCTTGGCCTTGGTTTCCAAGTCCAACCCACTCTTTTTTCAAGCATTTTCCCTCTGTGTCGGTCGGTCATTACGAAAATTTCCCGGTAGCCTCGCTTGCGCTGCCCCATCGACTGCGCGGCCCGGTCAAAGCCATTTACACGTTTGCCCGAAGCGCTGACGACCTGGCAGACGAAGGCGAGGCGAGCGCTGAATCCCGGTTACAGTCACTCGACAATTACCGACGAGAACTGGACGCCATCGCTGCTGCTCAGACACCCAGCCTGCCCATCTTCAAGAACCTGTCCCAGGTCATTGTTGAATGGGGGCTACCCCTCGAGCCGCTTTACGATTTGCTGGATGCGTTCAGGCAGGATGTGGTGAAATTCCGCTATGCCGACTTCGGCGAGGTTATGAATTATTGCCGTCGCTCCGCCAATCCGGTGGGACGTCTCATGCTTCACCTTTACGGCCAGACCGAACCACGCAAACTCGCCTATTCAGACGGGATCTGTTCCGCTCTTCAACTCATCAACTTCTTGCAGGACGTTGCCATCGACTGGAATAAGGCCAGGAACTATATGCCACAGGATGAAATGGCCCGGTTCGGCCTGAACGATGCCCAGTTGGGTGCGCTCCTGGGCTCTTCGCTCCCGTCGGCCGCCAATTCAAAGTCCGCGCCTGCCAGCTTGGGAAAAGGTCTGGGGGGAATTCCTTTGGTTGCGATTCAATCCAGTCCCGAAAGTCGCTGGCGGGAATTCATGCTGAGCCAAATCAGCCGTACCCGCAAAATGCTTCAGGCTGGTGCCCCACTGGGACTGGCGTTGAAAGGACGGGCGGGGTTTGAACTGCGCATGATCATTGCCGGCGGTGACCGCATCCTGCGTAAATTGCATGCCGACCCGACCGTTTCTCTGAAGCGCCGCCCTACCCTCAACGTCTGGGACTGGATCATCATGTTTTTCCGCGCCCTTACAAAACGATAAGCCAGACCGTGAACCCCGATCAGTATTGCCAGGAAAGGGCAGTCGCCAGCGGCTCCAGTTTCTATTACAGCTTCTTGTTCCTGCCGCCGGACAAACGCCGCGCCATCACCGCCTTTTATGCACTCTGCCGCGAATTGGACGACGTAGTGGATGAATGCTCGGATCCGCAAGTGGCGGTCATCAAGCTGGCCTGGTGGCGCACGGAACTGGACCGGTTGTATCAGAACCAGCCGCAACATCCGGTCACAAGAGCGCTTGCCCCATTCATACCAAAGCTTGATATTCCCAGAGAACTGCTGGAAGAAATCGTGGACGGAATGGAGATGGATATGACCTACTCCCGCTATCCGGATTTCAAATCCCTGCAACTGTATTGTTATCGAGCTGCCGGGGTGGTGGGAGAAATCGCTGCGCGGATTTTCGGCGACACGCACCGCGACACTACCCAGTACGCCCACGATCTGGGGATGGCCTTCCAGCTTACCAACATCATCCGCGACGTGGGCGAAGATGCAAGACGCAACCGCATCTATCTGCCACTAACCGAATTGGAACAATTTGGCGTCACCAGCGCTGACATCATTCATGCGCGCATGAATGCATCTTTCCTGGCCCTGATGCAGTTTCAATATGAACGCGCCGTTGGCTACTACGAGAAGGCCCTGGCCAGCCTGCCTGCCCAGGATAGACGCAGTCAGCGGCCAGGCCTTGCCATGGCGGCCATTTACCGCGCGACCCTGGAGGAAATTCGCCGCGGAGGATACAGGGTGCTGACAGAGCGCACTTCACTCACCCCCTTGCGCAAATTCTGGCTTGCCTGGAAGGCCTGGACCTTCACCAACTGATGAGTTTGTCGCCACCCGCTTTGCGTATTGCCATTGTGGGTGGTGGCTGGGCCGGGCTGGCAGCCGGCGTGTGGCTGGCCCGCCACGGCGCCGCAATTACTCTGTTTGAAGCCGGCCGTGAAGCCGGCGGGCGGGCGCGGCACGTGCCGGCGGGCGGGCGCGAAATCGACAACGGCCAACACATCCTGCTAGGCGCCTACACGGAAGCACTGGGCATGATGGAGACCGTCTCCCCCGGAAGTACGCAGCGTCATTTCCTTCGCCTGCCGCTTACGCTGGAATTCCCCGGCCAGTTTCACCTTGCCCTGCCCAGACTGCCCACGCCCTTGAACCTGGCCCTTGGACTGCTGGCCGCCCAGGGCCTTTCCTTCAAGACCAAATGGGCCGTCGCGCGATTAATGGAACGGATCAAGTCGCGCGAGTTCCAAGCCCTGCCAGATCAGAGCGCCGCGCAACTGCTGGCCGGCCAACCCAAAGCCGCCATCGATTACCTGTGGGCTCCACTTTGCCTTTCTGCCTTGAACACGCCGCTGCACAAAGCCTCCGCGAACATCTTGGCCAATGTGCTGAGGGACGCACTGACCGGCCCACGCGCCCATTCGGACATGCTGTTGCCGCGGACCAATCTGAGCCGACTGTTTCCGGCGCCGGCCATGGGCGATATTGAGCGTCACGGGGGACAAGTTCTGCTTGGCACCCGGATAAACAGAATGATCCCCGCAGGCCGGGGAGTCGGCCTTGCATCCCAGGAACGTACCTGGCATTTCGACACAGTAATCCTGGCCTGTGCGCCCCGCCACGCTGCCCGGTTGCTAACGCCGCTGCCTGATATGCAGAACACCTGCGACGCACTCGCCGTGTTTAGATATCAACCCATCGTCACCGCCTATCTGGATTATCCCGAGACCCTCTCTCTGCCGTTCCCCTTTATCGGCCTGGCCGACGAAGCCGTTCATTTCGCCTTTGATCAGGGCTACACACATGGCCGCGCGGGCCGCCTGGCCGTGGTTACCAGTGCTGAACACAGCGCCCCTCCAGACGGACGACCGGGTCGCATCCGCCATATTCATCGAACCCTGCAACAGAGCCTGGGGCCTTTGCCTCAACCCAAAGCCTGGCAGATCATCGAGGAAAAGCAGGGAACGTTTGAATGCAGCGCCGGATTAAGGCGCCCCGGTAACGCAACAGAAAACTCCAAAGTCTATCTCGCCGGGGACTACACCTTTGGGCCCTACCCCGCCACCCTCGAAGGCGCGGTCAGGAGCGGAGTACAATGCGCCCAGTTGCTATGGAGCAAGGCATGACGCACGTGGCGGCAAGAGACAGCCTGAAGGACAGGGTGATCCTGGTGACCGGCGCCGGCACCGGCCTGGGACGCGCGGCTGCGCTGGCCTACGCCGCTCACGGCGCAACCGTGGCCTTGCTCGGACGAAATGAAGGAAACCTCACGCAGACCTATGATGTCATCGTGGCGGCAGGCGGTGCGGAGCCGGCCTTGTTTCCGTTTGATCTGAACACGGCCGACGACGTCGGATTCGAACGGCTGGCCGAGGCTCTAGCCTTCCATCTCAAGCGGCTGGATGGCATTCTGCACAATGCGGCAGCGTTCTATAGCCTGACGACTCTTCAATACCAGTCCCTGGAACAATGGCAGACCCTGATGCGAGTCAATCTGATCGCTCCCCATGCACTGACCCGTGCTTGCCTGCCCTGGCTGAAGGAAGCGCCAGATGCCTCGGTCATATTTACCGGCGAGACCCACGGCCATGCTCCTGCAGCCTATTGGGGGGGCTTCGCAATTAGCAAAGCCGGGCTTGAAGACCTGACTCGTATCTGGTCGGCAGAGCTGGAGAACCTGCCCCATATTCGGATCAACACCTTGATCCCCGGGCCGGTACGTTCGCCATTCCGGGTCAGAACCCATCCAGCGGAAAACCTGGCCGCCCTGCCAAGCCCTGAGGATCTCATGCCATGGTATCTGTGGCTGATGGGGCCGGACAGCCGGGAAACCCGAGGGCAAGTCATTGAGTGCCGTGCTTAGCGATTCAATGACGCTGCCGTCCATGATCGGTCGTTTCAGGATCGTGGAAGAATTGGGCCGCGGTGCCATGGGTGTGGTCTATCGCGCAATCGACCCGCTGATTGAACGCACCGTCGCCATCAAGACCATTCCGCTGGATTTGCCTGAGGCCGAGCGCGCCCAGTTTGAGGAGCGTTTTCTGCGTGAGGCCAAGAGTGCCGGCCGGCTGTCCCATCCCAACATTGTCACTATCTACGATGTGGGTGAAGCGGGAGATGTGGCCTATATCGCGATGGAATATCTTCGTGGCCAGTCGCTTAAGGACATCCTCGACCAGCATGGTCCCTTGCCTCTCGACCTGGCATTGGATACAGCCATCCAGATGGCCGATGCCTTGGCCTTTGCGCATGAGCATGGGGTCGTGCACCGCGATGTCAAACCCGGCAATGTGATCGTTCTTAAGGATCGCGGCGTCATCAAGCTGACCGACTTTGGCATCGCCCACATCAACGCGGCCCAGAGCGAGACCCGCGCTGGCGTCCTGATGGGTTCACCCCGCTATATGGCGCCGGAACAGATCACGGGCAAACCCGTCGACGGCCGAACGGATGTGTTCTCCACCGGGGTGGTGCTGTATGAAATGCTTACCGGGCAGGCGCCATTCAACGCGCCAGACCTGCACATGCTGCTTTACCGCATCGTAAATGAAGCTCCACTCCCGGCCTCGCGACTGCGGCCGGACATCCACGCAGACGTGGACCGGTTGTTGACGCGCTGCATGGCCAAGCAGCCCAACCTGCGGCCCGCCGGCGCCCGCGAGCTTTCTCAGGAACTGAAGAAAATAGCCTCGCTCGGTCCTATCAAACCGCCTGCCGTCACCAGCCCAAAAAAGCTCAGGCGCCTGGCCCTGTTCGCCTTTTCCATTCCAATCCTGGTTTTCCTGGTACTGTTTCTTGGGTTGGTCATTATCAACTACTTCGTCACTCACCAGGCCGCCGTGCCGACCGCGCCGACAACTATGCCTGACGGCTTGGCAACGCATGAGAAACCTGCAGGCGGCGCAAAGAAATCCTCCCTTGCCACGTCTGGTTCCGGAGAGACTCGTACCCGCTCCGCTCAAGCGGCACGTGCCAAACCTGCGGATCCCTATCTGGAAAAGCTTGACAAGAAGCTGGCTGAGCTCAGGGTAAAGCGGGCCGAATTGCTCTCAACCTACACTGAACTGCATCCCGATGTGGTGATCCTGGATCGCCAGATTGAACAGTTTGAGAACGAAAGAGCCGACCATCTCCAAGGCAAATAGCGGACTGCCAGACACGCTAGAATAGCTGTTCCAGGGCTTCATTCAATCGGCTCACCGGCACAACCTCGATGCCCGCAAACTTCTGCCGCGGCCGGTTCCCTTCGGGGACCATGGCCCGGCTAAAGCCCAGCTTGGCCGCTTCTTTCAATCTTTCCTGCCCGCGCTGCACCGGGCGGATTTCTCCCGCCAGTCCCACCTCGCCAAACACGATCTGCTTTTCGGCAAGCGGCTTGCCTCTAAGAGAGGAAACAATGGCCGCCAATACGGCCAGGTCCGCTGCCGGCTCGGTAATCCTGACCCCGCCCACCGCATTGACAAATACGTCCTGATCATGGGCCGCGACCCCTGCATGGCGGTGCAGTACCGCGAGCAGCATGGCCAGCCGGTTCTGTTCCAGCCCCAGCGATAACCAGCGCGGATTACCCTGCGCGCTGTCCACCAGCGCCTGTACTTCCACCAGCAGGGGCCGCGTGCCCTCCTGCGTCACCATGACGCAAGACCCCGGAACCGGCTGGGCATGGCGGGACAGGAACATGGCGGAAGGATTGGAAACCCCCTTCAAGCCGGTTTCGGTCATCGCAAACACGCCCAGTTCATTTGCCGCACCAAAGCGATTCTTGAACGCCCGGATCAGTCTGAAGGACGAACCGGTGTCGCCCTCGAAATACAGCACCGTGTCCACGATATGTTCGAGCACCCGCGGTCCGGCCAGTGCGCCCTCTTTGGTCACGTGTCCGACAAGGATAATGACCGTGCCGCTCTGCTTGGCAAAACGGGTCAGCTGCGCAGCGCATTCGCGCACCTGGGCTACCGATCCGGGCGCGGACTGGAGCGCCTCGGAATAAATGGTCTGGATCGAATCCACCACCGCTACAAAAGGCTGCTGGGTTTGCAGCGTGGCGAGAATTCTTTCCAGTTGGATTTCTGCCAGCATCGGCAGGGTGGGCGCGTCCAACTGCAGACGTCTGGCGCGCAATGCGATCTGCCGGGCTGACTCCTCGCCACTGACATACAAGGCCTTGTGATTGAACGCCAGCCGGGCCAAGGCCTGCAACAGCAGCGTGGACTTGCCTATGCCCGGGTCCCCGCCAATCAGTATCACCCCGCCCCGCACCAGGCCGCCGCCCAACACTCGATCAAGCTCCGCGATGCCGGTTGCCACCCGCTCATCCTCCACCGCTTCCACCTCGGCCAGCATCTGCACCTCGGAAGTCTTGCTTAGGGCGGCATAGCGCGAAGGCTGGGACGGTTCGGCAATGGTTTCCACCAGTGTGTTCCATTGCCCGCAACCCGGACACTGCCCCTGCCACTTGGGGGAAGTGGCGCCGCATTCGGTACAGGAATAGAGAGTTTTGGACTTGGCCATGTCGGTTAAGGAAATTCCGGTGCAAGAACGGCCACAAGTTGCTGCCGCCCGAAGGTGAATCAATCCAGCGACGTGATCAGCGCTGCGATCAGATACATCGTGATCAATAATGGCTCAGGCCGGAAACACCCCGGTGGACAGATAGCGGTCGCCCCGGTCGCAGACGATGGACACAATAACCGCGTCTTCCAATTCCTGATTCAGTTGCAGGGCGGCGTACAACGCCCCGCCGGAAGAGATGCCGGCGAAGATCCCTTCTTCGCGCGCCAGTTTCCGGGTGATTTCTTCGGCCTCTGCCTGGCCCACATAGATCATCCGATCGACGCGGGAAAAGTCGCAAATCTCGGGCAGGTATTCAGGTGGCCATTTGCGGATGCCGGGAATCTGGGCACCCTCTTTCGGCTGCACGCCGACGATCTGGATGGCCGGGTTGAGTTCCTTGAAATAGCGTGAGCAACCCATGATGGTGCCGGTGGTACCCATGCTGGAAACGAAATGGGTGAGTTTGCCCCCGGTGTCGTGCCAGATTTCCGGCCCGGTGCCCTCGTAATGCGCAAGCGGATTATCCGGGTTGGAAAACTGGTCAAGCATGATGCCCTCGCCCTTCGCAACCATTTGGTCTGCAACATCGCGCGCCAGTTCCATGCTGCCTGCCTTGGAAGTCAGCACGATCTGCGCGCCATAGGCCGCCATGCTCTGACGCCGTTCAACGGAAAGATGCTCAGGCATCACCAGTATCATCTTGTAGCCCATCATCGCCGCCGCCATGGCAAGCGCAATGCCGGTATTGCCCGAGGTCGCCTCGATCAGCGTGTCGCCGGGCTTGATTTCTCCCCTTTCCTGGGCACCGCGGATCATGGTCAAGGCCGGCCTGTCCTTCACCGACCCTGCGGGATTGTTGCCTTCCAGCTTGAGCAGGAGGGTGTTGCTGGTCTGGCCCGGCATCCGCTTGAGCGCCACCATGGGCGTGTTGCCGACAAAGTCTTCGATGTGCTTCCACATGGGCAAACCTTCAAGTATTCAAACTCTATTCCCTGCAAGGTGACCCACGTAGCTCGCCACGCCTTCTTCCACACTGAGGAAGGGAGCCTCGTACCCAACCTCGCGCAAGGCCGAAACATCCGCCTGGGTAAAGCTCTGGTATTTTCCCCTCAGGGCCTGGGGAAAATCGATGTACTCGATCACGCCTTTCGACTGCAGTTCTGCCAGGCTCAGCGGCGCCTCGCCTTTGGCCGCGCGGCAGGCATTGACCGTGGCGACTGCAACGTCATTGAAGGTCTGGCTGCGTCCGGTGCCCACATTAAAGATACCTGAGACTTCCGGGTGGTCGAAACACCACAGGTTGACCTTGACCACGTCCTGCACCGAGATGAAGTCGCGCAACTGCTCACCATGCCCATAGCCGTCGGCGCCCTCAAACAGCTTTACCTTGCCCTCATTCATGTACTGGCTGAAGAAGTGGAACGCAACCGAGGCCATGCGGCCCTTGTGCTGTTCGCGCGGGCCATAGACGTTGAAGTAACGAAAGCCGGCAATCTGGGCCGTGCGCTCATCCCACATGCGGCGAACAATCTGATCGAACAAGAACTTGGAATAACCATACACATTGAGCGGAGCTTCATGCTCGCGTGCTTCACTGAACACCGTGCCGCCGCCGTACACGCTGGCAGACGAGGCATAGAGCAGCGGAATCTCATCATCCTGGCAAAACTGAAGCAAGGCGCAGGAGTAGCGATAGTTGTTCTCCATCATGTAATGCCCATCGGTTTCCATGGTGTCGGAACACGCGCCCTCATGAAATACTGCGTGCACCGCACCCTCGAGGCGTCCCGACTCGACCAGCGACAGGAAGGCCTGCTTGTCCAAATAGTCGTCAATTTCGCAATCCACGAGGTTCCTGAATTTGTCAGCCTTGGAGAGATTATCGACCGCCAGAATTTCGCTGATGCCGCGTTCGTTCAAGGCCTTGACCAGGTTGGCACCAATGAATCCGGCGGCGCCGGTCACCACCACATACTGAGTCATTTATTTGCTCCGAATAGCTCTTCCACCGTGGCCACTGCCGTACCCAGTTTACCCACCACTATGCCGGCTGCACGGTTGGCCAGTTCCACCGCGTCCCGATAGTCCGCTCCCGCTGCCAAGGCGGTACCGACGGTGGCAATGACCGTATCGCCGGCACCGGACACATCGAACACTTCCCGTGCCAGGGTCGGCATATGATGGCGGCCTTGGGGTTCAAACAAGGTCATGCCCTCCTCGCTGCGGGTCACCAACAAGGCCTGCAATTGCAGGTCGGTTCGCAGGCGCTCCGCCTTGGCCGTGAACTCCTGTTCGGATTTCCAGCTCCCTACGACTTCACGGAATTCTGCGCGGTTGGGTGTGATCAGCGACGCTCCCCGGTAGCGGCTGTAATCATCACCCTTTGGATCCACCAGGACGGGTTTCCCCGCCTCATGTGCCAGCGCGATCATGCGGCCGACATGGGTCAGGCCGCCCTTGCCGTAGTCGGAGAGAATGACGGCATCGCATTGCGGCACGCGTTCGGCGAATTCCTCCAGATTGGCGGCCAGCACTTCATGTCCCGGGCTTTCCTCGAAGTCGATTCGCAGGAGCTGCTGCTGGCGGCCGATAACGCGCAGTTTCACCGTGGTGCTGATAGCGGGATCATCGTGCAAGTGCGCATCGATCGGTTCTTCTGCCAGAATTCTTCTGAGCGCCTGGCCCGCCTCGTCGGCCCCTACGACCGACAACAGGGTCGCTCTTGCCCGCAAGGCGACAATGTTGCGCGCCACGTTGGCCGCGCCGCCCAGCCGCTCCTCGCTATGCGTGACCTTGACCACCGGCACCGGCGCCTCCGGCGAGATGCGCGATACTTCGCCGAACCAATAACGGTCGAGCATCACGTCTCCCACCACCAGGACGCGCACCGCGGCCAGGGCGCTCGCGGCAATCATGGCCGGCCTATGGGGAAGTATTCAATTCCGTTCGCCCGGACCAGCGCCGGCTCATAGAGATTGCGTCCATCGAAGATGACGGGTTGCTTGAGCTGAGCCTTGATCGCGTCAAAATCCGGACTACGGAACACTTTCCACTCGGTCACGATGACCAGCGCATCCGCGTTTTCCAAGGCCTCCATAGGCGTGTCCACCATCTTAAGATCGGCGCGTTCTCCGTAAATGCGGCGGGTTTCCTCCATTGCAGCCGGGTCGTGGGCGATCACTTTGGCGCCCCGTTCCCACAGACCCTGCATGATTACCCGGCTGGGCGCCGCGCGCATGTCATCGGTGTTGGGCTTGAATGCCAGCCCCCACAGGGCGAAGGTACGACCGGACAAATCCTTGCCAAATCGGGCGGTAATCTTTTCCAGCAGCAGATTCTTTTGCGCATCGTTGGCTTCTTCCACCGCATCCAGGACCCGAGCCGCAATGCCGTTCTCCTGGGCGGTGCGGCGCAAGGCCTGCACATCCTTGGGAAAACAGGAGCCGCCATATCCGCAGCCTGCATACAGGAACTGATAGCCGATGCGGGGATCGGAGCCGATGCCCTGACGTACCTGCTCGATGTCGGCGCCCAGTTTTTCCGCCAGCACTGCGAGTTCGTTCATGAACGAAATGCGCGTCGCCAGCATGGCATTGGCAGCGTACTTGGTCAGCTCCGCAGAGCGGATATCCATCACGATCAGGCGCTCGCGATTGCGCTGGAAAGGCGCATACAGCGCACGCAGCAACTGGGTGGCCTGTTCGTCGTCGGTTCCCACCACGATCCGGTCCGGCTTCATGAAATCATCCACGGCCGCCCCTTCCTTGAGAAACTCGGGGTTGGAAGCAACACTGAACGGAACCTGCACGCCGCGCTTTTGCAGTTCCTCCTGCAGCGCCGCGCGCACCTTGTCCGCCGTGCCCACCGGCACGGTGGACTTGTCCACCACCAGCTTGTGATCGTTCATGTGCATGCCAATATTGCGGGCCGCCGCCACCACGTACTGCAGGTCCGCCGAGCCGTCCTCATCCGGCGGCGTGCCAACCGCGATAAACTGAATGGTGCCGAAGTCCACGCTTTCCTCGATACTGGTCGTAAAGTGCAGCCGTCCGGCCGCCACATTGCGCTTGACCATGTCTTCCAGCCCTGGCTCATAAATGGGAATGCCACCGCTCTTGAGGATGGCAATCTTGGTCGGATCCACATCCAGGCACATGACGCTGTTGCCCATTTCCGCAAGACAGGTGCCGCTCACCAAGCCCACATAGCCGGTGCCGATGACAGTAACTTTCATGCTGCTCCTTCGATCTCCAGTTGTATGTTCTTCAATGCTCGCAATGGATCCGGCGCCTGGGTGATGGGGCGTCCGATCACCAGGTAATCAGCGCCGGCCGAGATGGCCCGGGCCGGCGTCATGGTGCGTATCTGGTCGCCCGTATCGCTGCCCGCAGGACGAATCCCCGGCGTCACCAGAAGAAACTCCCTGCCCATGACCGTGCGCAGCGCCTTTGCCTCCTGAGCCGAGCAAACTACCCCGTCCAGGTTGCACGATTTCGCCAGACCCGCCAGGCGCATCACCTGTTCGGCCGGGCTTGCGTCGATTCCGCACTCCCGTAATTCTTCCGCTCCCATGCTGGTCAGTACCGTCACGCCGATCAACAGCGGCTTGTGCTCCAAGACGGCCAGAGAGTGGACCGCGGCCTCCATCATACGGCGCCCGCCCGAGACATGAAGATTCATCATCCAGACGCCCAGCCCGGCCGCCGCTCTGCAGGCGGCCGCCACGGTGTGGGGTATGTCATGAAATTTCAGGTCGAGAAAGACATCGAAGCCCTGCGCGACGAGGCGGCGAACCAGATCGGGGCCGGCAGCGGTGAACAGTTCCTTGCCCACCTTGACGCGACATTCACGCGGATCAAGTTGCCGCGCCACGGCCCATGCCAAAGCGCCGTCAGGATAATCCAGGGCGACGACAATTCGTGCGCCGGATGTCACTCTTCGCTCCTCTCCGGATCGAAGCTGTCCCAGCGTCCGCACGCCGGGCAGCGCCAGAAAAATTGGCGTGCCTTGAAGCCGCAGCCGGTGCAGTGATAGCGCATCAGCATTTGATTGTGCGACTGGAGAAGACTCTTGGCGTTTTGCAGCAGTTCGCGCCGCTCTTCCGGCGCGCGAATCAGTTCGGCTTCGGCCAGACGTTCCAACGCTGACAGGCTGGCATGGCGGCGCAGCTCATTGCGCGCGAGTTGAATAGCCGCCTCCGCACCCTGGGATTCCAGGGTGGCGGTATAAAGAGAATTGAACAGGCCCAAGGAAGGGTGCCGAGCCAGTATTCCCTTGAGCCACGCCAGCCCATCGTCGATTTTGCCCAAGGCGCGGAAACTCGACAGCAGCTTGTCCACGATCAACACCATGTGGCCCGGGCTTTGCGCCTCCACCTGGCGCCAGCATCTTATCGCTTCCTCGTGCCGACCCGCCGCCGCCTCCAGGTCTCCCAGCATCATGTTGGCGCGAACTGAATGGCGGTTGATTTCCAGGGCCTGCTGCAAATGCTTGTGCGCTGCCGCAGAATCCCCCGCGACAGCATCGAGCAGGGCAAGCTCGGAATAGTAATGAGCGATTTCTGCGCTCATCGGTTTGGACGATTCTTTGTCCAGGACTCTAGCGGCCTCGATGGCTTTTTGCCAGTCCTTCTCCTGAACATAGATCTCCAGCAGGGACTGGCGTGCCATGCCCTCATACGAGGTTTTCAGCAGCCGCTGGAATACTTCCTCTGCCCGATCGAGCAGCCCGGCTTTCAGGTAATCCTGGCCCAGTTCCGCCAGGGCCCTGAGGCGGTTTTCCTGGTCCAGGGTTTCACGCTCCAGCAGGTTCTCATGCATGCGGATCGCGCGGTCCACTTCACCGCGCTTGCGAAACAGTCCGCCCAGGGCAAAATGCAGATCGATGGTTTCCGGGTCCAGCCTGGCCACCTCGATGAAAGCCTCGATCGCCTTGTCGGGCTGTTCATTCAACAGAAAATTAAGACCGCGGAAATACGAATCTGGCACCGTGCGCGATTCGGTCACCACCTGCCTGATGTCTATGCGCGCCGCCAGCCACCCGAGCACAAAAAACAGGGGAAATGCCAGCAGCCACCAGTATTCGAATTCCATCGCTCAGGGATTTTCGTTCATGAGAGTTTTGGAATCGGCCTGTCCTGCCGCGGCCTTGCGGAGTTTGCCCAATTCGCGGCGCTGGCGGATCAGATGAGGCATCA
>JBAWGM010000463.1:0-1816 GCA_049592895.1 Thiobacillaceae bacterium
CTATGCGGGGTTGGACCTGCTGGGCCCGGCCTATACCTGGAGAACCGAGGTCTATGTCGACGGCCCCATTGAGGAGGGCGTTCTCAGCGGCAATCTCTATCTCAAGGGTTATGGCGATCCGTCGCTGACGCTGGAGCGCTTCTGGCTGCTGTTGCGCGAGCTTAAGTCGCGCGGCATACGGGACATTCGCGGCGATGTGGTGCTGGATGCGAGTTTCTTTCCCGACGAGTTTCCCGACCCCGGGCGCTTCGATGGCGATCCGCGGCGCGCCTACAACGCGGTTCCTTCTGCTCTGCTGGTCAATTTCAACGCCACAAGTCTGCGCCTGACGGCGGAAGGAAACAGGCTGACTGCAAGCGTTGACCCCCTGCCCGCGCCCTTGTTACTGGACAATCAGATAAAGACCGACGCGGGCCCTTGCCTTGACTGGCGTGATCGCTTGAGTGTGGACTACCAGTCGGGCAACGGCGAGCCGCGCCTGGTCCTTGCGGGCAGCTACGCCCTCGCCTGCGGCGAAAAGTCCACGACCATCAATCTGGGGGATCCCCTGGATACCACGGCCGGGCTGTTTCGCGCCCTGTGGCGCGAGCAGGATGGCAAATTGACCGGCACGGTCCATCCTGGCTCTGCCCCGGAAACTGCCAGTCTGGTCATGCGATTTGAGTCGCCGCCGATGGCGGATGTGCTGCGCAGCATCAATAAGTGGAGCAACAATGTCATGGCACGCCAGTTGTTTCTGACCCTCGGGGCGGAAAGGAAGGGACCACCCGCCAGACTGGAAAAAAGCATTTCGGTCATGCGCGAATGGTTGAAGTCAAAAGGGATTGATACATCGGGAATCGTGCTGGAAAATGGCGCGGGCCTGTCTCGCATCGAGCGTCTCCGGCCGATGAACCTGGCCAGGCTGCTGCAGACTGCCTGGCAAAGTCCCGCATTTGCCGAACTGGAATCTTCCCTGCCGATTGTGGCGCTGGACGGCACGATGAAAAGCCGCGTACAGGATGGCGAGGTGGCGGGCCATGCCCATATGAAGACCGGCACGCTTGCCTATGCCAAGAATCTGGCAGGCTATCTTTTGGACCGGCACGGGAAACGTTGGATCGTGGTTTTCTTCATCAACGATCTCAATGCTGAAAAAGGCGCCACTGCCCAGGATGCCCTGCTGGAATGGGTTTATCAGGGATCAGGGATCAGGGCGGGGGCGGCCGTGAATAAGATGACTGACTAAAGGCCGAGTTTGCCAAAAAGTTCGTCCACGCGGTTCTTGACGGCGTCATCCATGCGGATGGGCGCGCCCCATTCGCGTTGGGTCTCGCCAGGCCACTTGTTGGTGGCATCGATGCCCATCTTGCTGCCCAAGCCCGAAACGGGGCTGGCGAAGTCGAGATAATCGATCGGCGTGTTCTCCACGATGAGCGTGTCGCGGGCCGGGTCCACCCGGGTGGTTAGCGCCCAGATGACTTCCTTCCAATCACGCACGTTCACATCCTCATCGGTCACCAGGATGAACTTGGTGTACATGAACTGGCGCAGGAAGCTCCATACGCCGAACATCACGCGTTTGGCGTGGCCG
This sequence comes from Thiobacillaceae bacterium, assembly GCA_049592895.1. Taxonomy (GTDB): domain Bacteria; phylum Pseudomonadota; class Gammaproteobacteria; order Burkholderiales; family Thiobacillaceae; genus DASQBT01. The sequence continues at coordinate 1,574 of JBAWGM010000463.1, forward strand.
GGATAACTCTTCTTCATGCTTACCACCGCCATGCGGTAGCTGCAGCCTTCAGGCGGCAGGTAGAAATCGGTGATTTCCGGGAACTGCTTTTGCAGCAGCGGCACAAACACTTCATTCAATGCCACACCCAGGATCGCCGGCTCGTCCGGCGGCTTGCCGGTGTAGGTGGAATGGTAGATTGGGTTCCTGCGCATCGTGACGCGGTCGATGGTGAATACCGGAAATTTTTCCACTTCGTTGTAA
>JBAWGM010000464.1:0-2693 GCA_049592895.1 Thiobacillaceae bacterium
CGCGCCATGGGCGTCACATCATAGGCGGGAGACAGCGGGCGAACCACTCCCAGTTGCACCAGGGCGGTCAGCGCGAATGCCAGGCCGACCAAGCCGTGCCGCCAATGCAGGCGCGGGCTGACGACGATCCAGAGCAGGCCGAATCCCAGCATTGCGCTGCCTGCCCAGGGAGAAATTGCGTTGGCCCAGTCGTTGTGCGCGGGCAGCCCCTTCAGCGCAAACCATAACGCAGCGCCGCCGGTCAGCAACAGAAACGCTGCCGGGATCAGGCTGCTGCCGCGGCCCAGCTTCTGGGGCCTGTCGGCCAGGATCTGGGCGGAGAACAGCGCAAACATGGGGAAGAGCGGAACCAGGTAATGAATCTGCTTGCCGCTAATCAAGGAGAAGGCAATGAATACCGGCACTCCCCACGCCAGACAGAACTTCATGGCCTGAGACAGTCCGGTGGAAAACGCCGCGCCGCCGGCTCGCCATAGACCGGGCCAGACCGTCCACGGGTAGAGCAGCACGGGCAGCAGCGGCAGATACCACCAGAACGGCCGCCGGTGGGCGAACGAATCGACCATCCGGTTGGCAGTCTGGCCCCAGAAGATCGCGTGTCGAAATTGCTCGCCGCCCTTGAATCCCGCGGGTATGGCCCAGGCCAGGGCAATGGCCGCCCCCGCAAGGACCGCCAGGGCAATGGCGCCATACCAGCGTTTCCAATTCAGGCCCGGCGACCACCAGGGCGCAAGTATGGCCAGCGGCAGCACATGCAGGAGGATGACCGGACCCTTGGCCAGCACGCCCATGCCAATGGCGAGGCCGAGAAGGCCAAAACCCCTGATAGTCTTTCCCTGGCTCGCCATCCAGATTCCTAACACCCCAAGCAGCACCCAGACAGTCAGTAGTACGTCAAACATGGCCGAGGTGGAGAACAGTATCCACAGCAGGGAAGACGCAAGAATCCATGGGGCCGAGATTGACACTTCAGGCCGTTCAGGCCTGAGCCGCTGGCCAAGCATCGCGGTCAATCCCAGGCAGGTCAGGGAGGAAATGGGCGAGACCAGCCGGGGCCACCAGCCATTGACCCCGAACAAGCCCCATCCGGCCTGATATAGCCAAAGCAGCAGCGGAGGTTTGTCGCTGTACGGCACTCCATTCTTGAACGGTACCCAGGCATCGCCGCGCAGCCACATCTCCCAAGCCACGCTGACATACCGGGTTTCGTCAATCGGAGTAAGCGGTCTGGAGAAGATGGCGACGGCGGTGAGCAGCGCCAAGAAAACCGCCAGTCCCAGAAAATTAAGTGCGTGCGAATCAGCCTTGGCATTCATGGTATTCAACCCTGCACATCCAGCGCGGCATCGAAGCTCTTGCCATGGCGATAACGACGATAGAGATGCAGTCCCACAAAGCTGGAAAGCACGAACAACGCCACGCCGGAACCGATCTTAAGCGCAGGGTTCTGCGTCACGCCGCTGCCGATCAAGGCCGCGACCAGGGTCTGGGGGATATAGCCCAGAAACGTGGCAAGAAAAAACAACCGCGCCGGGATGCGTGATACGCCCGCGGCCAGATTGGTTGCCAGATTGTTGCCCACCGGAAGCAGCCGAACCAGCAAGGTCATGCCGAATGGATGGCCCTCGACAAAATCGTTAAAGCGCCGGATGCGGTCTTCAAAGAATTTCATCACCAGGCTGCGGCCCAGTATGCGTGCGTAATAGAAGGCCAGGATGCATCCCGCCAAGGCAGCCAGATTGCCCAGCAGCACTCCCCACGCCAGACCGAACGCATAGCCGCCGAAAAACGCCACCGCCTGGCGCGGAAGCCCGACAGAGGTAATCAAGGCGCCGGCGAGCAGAAAGACGAACTGCCCCTTGATCCCCTGGCCTTTTACATGGGTTTCGATCCATTGCCGCTCGAACACATGTTCGAAGCCGAAGCTTCTCAGCACATAGGCGATAGCGACCAGAGATCCCAGCAGCAACAGCCCGCGCAGCCAGAAGTAACGCTTACTGCCGGCCATGAGGTTCTTGCGCTGGAGGGGAACCCAATGAATTGAACTGCTGACAATTCATTGCGCTTACTCGTCATTCATCTTGGGGAATGAGTTCCGGCAGACGCACCCGGCGCTGCAGCCACGCCACGCCGAACAAATCCACGATGCCGACCCAGAGCCGGTTGTGGATACCATACTTGGAGTCCCCTCGCTCTCGCGGGCGATGATTGACGGGCACGGAGATGACCGCCCCGCCGTTGCGCAAGACCAGTGCGGGCAGGAAGCGGTGCATATGATCAAAGTTGGGCAATGCCAGAAAAGTTTCGCGGGCAAAGAGCTTGAGCCCGCAGCCCGTGTCGGGCGTGTTGTCCTTGAGCAGGCTGGACCGCACCCCGTTGGCGACCTTGGACGACAGTTTGCGTATCCAGGTATCCTTTCGCTTGTTGCGCCAGCCCGCCAGCAGTTGGAGATTGGCAGGCTGCCTGGGGTCGGCGAGGGCCGCGATCAGGGCAGGGATATCGGCCGGATCGTTTTGCCCGTCCCCGTCCAGCGTGGCGATCCATTCATGACTGGCCGCCCTGACCCCGGACGTGACCGCCTGGCTTTGCCCGCACGAAGCCCTGTGCCGGATCACCTTGAGATTCGGCAGTTCCGCCTGCAAACGCTTCAGCACCGCCGCCGTCGAATCGGTGCTGCCAACGTTGACATAGAC
>JBAWGM010000465.1:0-2801 GCA_049592895.1 Thiobacillaceae bacterium
ATGTTGCGGGTACCAGTCAATGTGCCCAAGGGCGAGGTGCGTTCCCTGGTTGAAGCCCAGGCCGCGGGTGCCGACGTGCGGCCCATCGCTACTCCGCAGGAGGCAAGACAGATTGCCCTTGCCAACCCGGAGCGGCCGGTGGTGTTCTTCGCTGCCGGATTTGAAACTACTACTGCGCCGGTGGCGGCCCTGTTGGCGGAAGCGGGACTACCAGACAACCTGTTCATCCTGTTGTCGGGCCGGCTCACCTGGCCGGCAGTCGCTCTGCTGCTTGAATCGGGCACCCCTGGCTTTGACGCGCTGGTTGCGCCCGGCCATGTGTCCACCGTGATGGGGCCGGAAGAATGGCGGTTTGTGGTGGAGCAGCATAAGCTGCCCGCTGCCGTAGCAGGCTTTACCACCGAATCTCTTCTTGCGGCGTTCTATTCCGTGCTGCGCCAATTACAAACGGGGGAAAGGTTTCTCGACAACTGCTATCCGGAAGTCGCTCACCCCGGCGGCAACCCGACAGCCAAACGCTTGCTGGCACAAACCCTGGATGTCGTGGACGCCAGCTGGCGCGGTATCGGTGTCATCCGGCAATCTGGCTTTGCGCTCAAACCCGCCTTGACCGGGCATGATGCCCGTGTACGATTTCCCGACCATCAGGACGCCGCCCGCCGCCGGGCCGGACAGATGCCGCCCGGCTGCGACTGCGCCCAGGTGGTGCTGGGAAGAATCTATCCCAACCAGTGCCGCATTTACGGCAAGGCCTGCACGCCGCGCACCCCGGTGGGGCCCTGCATGGTGTCGGACGAAGGCGCCTGCCGCATCTGGTGGTCAAGCGGCGTGCGCGAGCAGGACGCAGCCTGATTCATACATCGACCCTTCGCCGCCAGCGCGTCTAGCTCGTCTTTTCCCGCATCGCCTGGTTCATGCGCTCCAGGCGCTGGCACAGCGTATCAATGATGTGGCGCGACAAGGGTGCGGAGTAGTGCATCAATTCTTCCAGTAATTCCGGCGCAAGCACCAGGGCGGTGACGTCGGTTTCTGCCAGTACGGTTGCGGTACGCGCTTCATTAAGAAGATAGGCCATCTCGCCAAACAGTTCGCCTTCCTTTAGTTGGCCAAGTTTCTTGCGCTCGCCCGGGATCTCCTTGTATATACCGACCTGCCCGGCAAAAAGCAGGAATGACGTTTTTGTAAAATCGCCTTCATGAATGAGTTCATCGCCAGCCTTGAAAGTCTGTCCGTACCTGTCCAGCAGGCGGTTGCTGCGGCCAAATACATAAGCCTCCACCTTGCTTTCCTGGCTGCGGACATGGCCGACAAAAAGCTTCTCCAGCGCAGACACATCCACCTTGGTCAGCGCAAACAGCAACTGGGCCCAAATAAAGAACAACAGGGAGGCAAAGTAGGCGCCAATCAGAATGAACACCACACCCCCCAAGGCGCCGTACACGGACTGATATCGTTCCAGCTTGAAGAAGTAGCTAAAGCTTGCAAACAGGATGAAGAGGGAGGTGGCGGAAAGCAAGGCGACCACGGCGGCCATCCGTGCTGGAGGACGCGGGCGTGGCATCTGCCAGTAGGCAAGAAAGAGGAGTGTCCACGCGATCAGCAAGCTGAAGCCGAAATTGAGCCACTTCAGCAGCCAGGCTTGGTCTCTGCCGATGAGGTCCACGCTGGCGAAGAAATTCAGCGCGACCTGGGCCACGGCAGCCAAGCCCATCAACAAGAACGCAACCGGAATGATGATGAGTGGCAACGCCCATCGGGTGACAAAGCGGCGTTTGATCTCGTCCGGGAATATCACTCGAAATGCGCCCTGGACGGCGCCTACCAGCCCGCGCGAGGAAAGCAGCAAGGTCAGCAGACCAACGCCGCCCGCTCCCAGCCGGGCGCGCTGGGGAATGAAGCCCATGGAGGTCAGCACGTCCAGATGCAACTGGTCATAAAGCGCCGCCAGCAGCATGGTGGCAGGCGCAAACGTTTCCGCCAGATGGGCCAAGCCCTGCAAGGCATAAGAAAGCAACAGCAACAGAGGCGTGGTGGAAAGCAGGAAATAAAACGCAGTCGCCGCCGCCTGGTTCTGCAGGCCGTTTTTCTGGAACAAGCGGAAGGTGGTGTAAGCCACTTGCATCAGCCAGTCCAGGGTGTTGCTGCGTGTAATGACTGGGGTCATGGGGGAAGTATCGGCCGGGATCGGCGAAGTTAAAAGTGAAGCCCCCGCCATGATGTCACACGAAATATGTTCGTGACACCACTTGCCCCTGAGGAACTGTACTGAATCGGTCTGAAGGATACTGATGAAGCTGCGATTCGGGAACAACAAAGCCCGTCTCCGCTTATTTCGAAAGAGAACCGAGGTCGTCTCGGATGTTAGCAATTGCTATAATCGATTGTGGTTATTGAAGATATTATGAAGGTGTTTTAAATTCCATGTCATGGGCTTGCCCTGCGGCTCGCAATCGAGACGTGATGGCGGCCTGAGCGGTAGTGGCAAGGCGTTGGGGCAATCGTCTAGAGGAAGACTCGAAAGGAGAAGCTCGAAAGAAGAAGAAGTTATGACCGAAAAGAAATATGGCTGGAACGGAAGATGCCTATCCTCCATCCCAACGACCCTGAATTTTGCGAGTACGGGTGCCCAATCTGTGTTCCGGCGCGCAATGGCAAACCGGTGGCAAAATGGATGCAGAAGATTGAGTTGGCCATCACCTTTGGCGGTTGCTGGTGGGGGTCGAGCGAGGGAACGCAAGTACGGAGTGCGCCCCGACCAGATGCGGGGACTTGATTGCGGGACTACGCCTAGCAGCGTGGTT
>JBAWGM010000466.1:0-12982 GCA_049592895.1 Thiobacillaceae bacterium
ACTAGCTTGCCGGGCCGATCACGCGCATTTGGGCATTTTTCAGGAGAGCACATGATGGAATTGGCTATGGAATTACCGCGTACCGATGAGGAGGGTTACATCGTCGAACCGGGCGAATGGAATGAAGCCCTCGCCGAACACTTTGCCCGGATCGAGAACATTCAACTCACTTCCGCGCATTGGGACGTCATCCGCTTCATGCGCAACTTCTACGAGGAACATCAGGTTGCTCCGGATGCCCGTTTCGTGATCAAGCATCTGGCTGAGACGCTGGGGACGGCATCGCGCAACGAGCTGTTCCGGCTGTTTCCCTACGGCTATGTCAAACAGGCTTGCAAGATCGCAGGCATGAAGCGTCCACGCGCCTGGAGTACGGGCTAAGCAGATCATCGCGACCGCGGCAAGGTGAGGCCGTTCGGCTACACCTCTCAGGGAGGTTGCGGGCGGCCCCGCTTGTCGCTTGAGACCCGTTGCTCGCCAGTCTGGCAGGTCTGAAGCTAATCTATTCCTGCTGCCTGAGATGCGTGCGAGATGGCCCGTCGCCTTGGCGCGCGTCACCTGTTCGTGACTACTGCGTGGCGGGCGCGCCCTGGGTCCCTGATACAAACCAAGAACATGAATACCAGCGTCCTCACCTTCATAAAGAATTTCAAAGCCCCTACAAGTCTGAAGGCCTTCGCGCACCATTTTCTGGCCGCCGAAACCCCGCCCCTGTCACGCGCGGAGCGCTGGCGCTCGATGTTCGGCGCCTTGGCGGGCGTGGGCATCAGCGGTTTGGCGATGCATGCCATGCCGATCGGTTCGCACTGGCTGATTGCACCGGTGGGGGCAAGCGCCGTCATCCTCTATGCCTTGTCCCACAGCCCTCTGGCGCAGCCTTGGCCCGTATTCGGCAGCTATCTGGTCGCAGCCATCGTGGGCCTCGCCTGCGCTGTTTTCATCCCCAGCCCGCAACTCGCCGCAGCCCTCGCGGTGGCAGCCAGTATCTGGCTGTCCGCGCGGCTCAATTGCATCCACCCGCCCGGCGGCGCGGTTGCCCTGTTCATCGTGCTCGACGGGCCATACTCGCCAACTCGGATGGGGCTCACCCTGGGTTTGGTGATGTTGAACGTGGTCGCCATGCTGTTGGCTGCCTTGCTGGTCAACAACCTGCTGCCCGGCCGCCGCTACCCCTTCAGTCAAAAGCACGACGCGTACAACCTGCATGGAACGCGCGATTCGGCGCCACTGGCGCGCATCGGCCTCAACCACACGGATCTGGAGAGCGCAGTGCAGGCCCTGGATACGTTCGTCGATGTGCAGGAAGACGAACTGGTGGAGCTCTACAATCTCGCCGTCGATCATGCATTCGACCGTCACATCGGGCTTTCCTGTGGCGATATCATGTCGCGCGACGTGGTGACGGTGCAGTTCGGCACCGAGCTGGAAGAAGCGTGGACCCAGTTGCGCGCCCACAAGATCAAGGCCCTGCCAGTGGTTGACAACTACGGGCGGCTGATCGGCATCCTCACCGCCGCCGATTACCTGCGCCAGATGGACGACACCACTGCTGCCGGGCTGGCGGTGCGCCTGCAAGGCCTGCTCAGACGCACGCCGGGAGTGAACTCGGAAAAATCAGAAGTGGTGGGGCAAATCATGACCGCGAATGTGTATGCCGCCCGCACCGATACGCCGATCTCCGAACTGGTGCATCACCTGTCGGAAAAGGGCCTGCATCACATCCCTGTTCTGGATGACAAACGCCGGGTGCTGGGCATGGTGACCCAGTCCGATGTCATCGCCGCGCTTTACAAGCGCATTGCCTTATCGTCGGCTTGAGTGTAAGCAATACATCCCGCAAGAAAGTTTCTTTGGCGGGTTATCGGCGAGGCGCTGCTCAATCTTTGTAGCGGCCTTTGCCATGCCCCTTGCCGCCCTTGTCGTGGCCCTTGCCATGATCATCATGCCAGTCGCGCCTGTCATCGCGGCGGTCATCGCGGCCACCGTGGCGCTCACGGTAGCGCGGAACATAAACGTCGTTGTACCACCTGTCGTCGACGAAATACACCGGTTCGCCACAGGCGTTGTACTCGTGGCAGTACTTGCGCCAGTGCCTGGCGTGGCCGGGAGGGACATGCAGGTATAGCGGCTGGCGCGCCACACCCACCGGGACCCGCTGGATTACCACCGGCCGCGGGTTGATGAGCACCGGACGGGGAGCGTCGCCGATGTCGATGCGGCCGTAGAAGCCGGGCTGGCCGACGCTGATCGATACGCCGACATCGGCAGCGAACGCCGGGAGGGTTGTTGCGGCGAGTGCGACTGCAAACAAAACGTGTTTCATGTTCAGGTCCCTTTCCGAGTTTGCTTCAGGTGTAAGAATAATTGCGCTCAGGCTTGGCAGTATAGTGAATTCCTGAGATGACAACTCAACGACTCAGGTCAGCCGCTGCGAGGAATTCGGCAGCGCAACTCCATCCAAAGCGCAAAAGGCGAGCATGCTGCCTGCATGGGAGCAAGGTTCGAGTGACCAAGGATACTGCGGCACGCGGGATGCTCGCCAACGGTCTGAAGTTTCAGGCGTCAACGCAGCGTATGCGCCCGGCAGTTCGCCAGCGTAGTTGGCGTTAGCCAGATGGGAGTTGTACACTCGGCGCTCAAATGAGCAGACCCCTGAAAGCGCTGTTGTTCGCGGTATTCGCCGCGCTGGCCCAACTCGCATCGGCGGAAGAATTGGGCGCCAACCTTGACGGCCTGCTCGCGTATGCGCGCGAGCACAACCCGGAACTGCGCATGCGCGCGCTTGAAGCCGAGGCCGCCCATGCGGGCGCCGTTGCGGCGTCCGCATTGCCCGACCCGAAGTTCCAGCTTGAACTCATGGATTTCACCAACGCCGTGTCGGGCGGCTCGACCTCCCTGCTGCCGGGCGAGGTTGGCGTTTCACGCTACCTGATCGTGCAGCCGCTGCCGTTCTATGGCAAGCGCGATCTGCGCGGAAAACTTGCCAGTCATCAGGCCGAGCAGCGTGACGCGACTCGAGATGCGGCCCGGCTGGATATCGAAAGCCGGATCAAGACCGCTTACGCACGCTATTACCAAGCAGTTGGTCAGTTAAGCATTCTGAATGAAACGCGCGAACTTTATGAGAGCCTGGAGAAATTGGTCGTCACCAGATATGGCGTCGGTCTGGTGCCGCAACAGGATGCGCTGCGTGCGCAAAGTGAAATCACTTCGGTACAGGTTGACCTGCTCGACGCGGAGCGCAAACGGCGCGAAGCGGCTGCAGCCTTGAACGCACTGCTGCCGCGCGACGCCGATGCAGCACTGGCAGAGCCGCGCACGCTGCCAATGCCTAACGCTGTGCATCCCCTGCGCGCGCTGATTGATACCGCACTCGAAAACACGCCGGAATTGGCCCGCGAACAGGCCAAAATTGACGCGGCAAAGAGCACTGAGGCGCTAACCCTGCGCGATCGTTACCCGGACTTCTCGGTTGGCTTGCGCGACACTCGCCCGCGCAATGGCACCCAGACCTGGGATGTCATGCTTGAGATGACGATTCCGCTTCAGCAATCGGCGCGGCGTGACCGGGAGACCGAATCGCGCCGCATGTTGGAAGCAGCGAATGCCTCTCTCGAGGCGACGCGCGCGCGCATCGAGGGGAGGCTGGGCGAGACTTTTGCGGCTTTTGAAAGCAATCGTGACAAGGCCCGGCTGCTGCGCAGCACGCTGTTGCCACAGGCTCAGGCGACACTGAAGGCGGCGGAAGCGGGCTACGAAACCGGGCGGGTCAACTTCAACACGCTGATCGAAGCCGAACGGCAGATCCTGCGCACCCGCCTGGCTGTGCTGGATGCGGAGGTCGAGACGGCCGTAGGGGTATCCGAACTCGAACGTTTGACGGGGAGCTCGTTGTGAAACGTGCCATGTTTGTTTCCATTCTTGCAGGTTTCGCCATTGCTGCGCTTGTTCTCGGCTATTGGGCCGGCAGTCGCCATGCGGCAATGCCTGGCGCCACTGGCAGCACCACGCAGGGGGCCGCCGGCACGGCCGGCAAGCCGACGCGCAAGCTGCTTTACTACCGCAATCCGATGGGGATGGCGGACACTTCTCCGGTGCCGAAGAAGGACTCCATGGGCATGGACTACATTGCGGTCTATGAAGGCGACGAACCCGACGATGCAGGCGTGGTCAAAGTCAGCCCCGAACGCATCCAGACTATGGGGGTGAAGACTGCGCTGGCCGAGGAACAGGTGCTCGAGACCAAGGTGCGAACCGTTGGTCGCCTGGAAGTAAACGAGCGCGCGATCGTCGATGTCGCACCGCGCTTCGATGGCTGGATTGAACGGCTGTACGTCAACGCGACCGGCGATCCGGTGAAGCGGGGCCAGGCACTGTTCTCGGTTTACAGCCCGGAATTGGTGTCCGCCTACAAGGAACTGACGATTGCCAAGGACCTGGGTCAGGACATCAAGGCCGCCGACCCTGCGGCGCGTGAGCGCGCCAATCACCTGGCGACTGCGGTCCGCGAACGCCTCAGCAACTGGGATATGGCGTCGGGGGCCACGCGCGTGGACAGCAGCCACTTGCGCTTCAACTCGCCTGCCAATGGAATCGTCCTTGAAAAGAAGGCGATCGAGGGCATGCGTTTTTCCGCCGGCACGCCCATCTATCGCATCGCCGACCTGTCAAAGGTATGGGTCATCGCCGACGTCTATGAGCAGGATTTGACCCGGGTCAAAGTCGGCCAGACCGCCGTGATCGGCATCGACGCCTTCCCCGACCGTCACTTCAGCGCCAAGGTCGCCTATCTTTATCCGACCCTGAACGCCAGCACTCGCACCACCCAGGTCCGACTCGAGTTGCCCAACCCCGATGGGCAATTGCGCCCCGGCATGTTTGCCCATGTCGACATCGCCATCGGCGGCGCGCGGCCACGCCTGACCGTGCCCTTGTCAGCCGTGATCGATAACGGCAGCAATCAGGTGGTTCTGCTTGCGCTCGATGGTGGTCGGTTCAAGCCGCAACCGGTAAAGCTCGGATTGCGCAGCGAGGATTTTGTCGAAATTCTCGATGGCCTCAAGGCCGGCGACCGGGTGGTGGTGGCGGCCAGCTTCCTGATCGACGCCGAGAGCAACCTCAAGGCTGCCCTGTCCAATTTCACCGCCCCCAAGGCTGCAGCCAAGGCGGCCAATACCTACCATGCAGTCGGCAGCCTCGATTCCGTCGACGGCGCCGACGTGACCATCACCCACCAGCCGATCCCGGCTCTGAAATGGCCGGGCATGACCATGGACTTCGAGCTTGCCTCGCCCGATTTGGTGAAGGGCATGGCGCCAGGCTCGCCGATCCGCTTCGATTTTGAGCAACGCGGGGCGGGCGAATATGTGATTACCCGGATCGAGTCGACCGGCGCGCCCAAGCCCAAGATGCACGGGGCGGATTGACATGCTCGACCGCGTCATCGAGTGGTCGGCACGCAATGTCTTTCTGGTCCTGTTGGCCACGCTCGGGCTGCTCGGCGGCGGCCTGTATGCCTTGAAAACCACACCGCTTGACGCACTGCCGGACCTGTCGGACGTCCAGGTCATCGTCTATACGCAGTACCCCGGCCAGGCGCCGCAGGTGGTGGAGGATCAGGTTACCTATCCCCTCACGACCGCCATGCTGGCGGTACCCAAGGCCAAGGTGGTGCGCGGGTTTTCCATGTTTGGCGCCTCCTATGTGTATGTGATCTTCCAGGATGGCACTGACATTTACTGGGCCCGTTCGCGGGTGCTGGAATATCTCAGCTCGGTGGCCGGTCGTCTGCCGCAGGGCGTGGCGCCACAGATCGGTCCGGATGCCACCGGCGTGGGCTGGGTTTATCAGTACGCCCTGCTGGGCAAGAACCAGTCGCTGGCCGACCTGCGCAGCCTGCAGGACTGGTATGTGCGCTATCAACTGACCAAGGCCGGCGGGGTGGCCGAGGTGGCCAGCGTCGGCGGCTTCGTCAAGGAATACCAGGTCACGGTCGACCCCCATCGTCTGGCGACCTATGGCATTCCGCTGGAGCGCCTGACACAGGTCATACGCGAGTCCAACCGCGATGTCGGCGGCCGGGTCATCGAAATGGCGGATCGGGAGTACATGGTGCGCGGCCTGGGATATCTGCGCGGTATCGAGGATATCGAGAACCTGGTGCTGAAGAATGACCGCGGCACGCCGGTGCTGATCCGCGACGTGGCGCGGGTCGAACTGGTCCCGGCCGGCCGGCGCGGGCTGACTGAACTGAACGGTGAGGGCGAGGTGGTCTCCGGCATCGTCATGGCGCGTTTCGGACAGAACGCGCTGGACGTGATCGCCAACGTCAAGGCCAAGCTCAAAGCCATTACCGCCGGCCTGCCGGCGGGTACCCGGATCATTCCGGTCTATGACCGCTCCACGCTGATCGAGCGCGCGATCGCCAATCTCAAGGACACGTTGTTCGAGGAAAGCCTGATCGTGGCCGCGGTCTGCGTGATCTTCCTGCTGCATGTGAGAAGCGCGCTGGTGGCCATCATCACCCTGCCGCTGGGCGTACTCATTGCCTTTATCGCCATGCGCGCCCTGGGGCTCGGCTCCAACATCATGTCGCTGGGGGGCATCGCCATCGCCATCGGCGCCATGGTCGATGCGGCCATCGTCATGATCGAGAACGCCCACAAGCGCCTCGAACACCTGGCCCCAGATGCGCCGAGCGCGGAACGCAGCGTGGTGATGATCAAGGCCTGCAAGGAAGTCGGTCCGGCCTTGTTCTTTTCGCTCCTGATCATCACCGTTTCGTTTCTGCCGGTGTTCACGCTCGAGGGTCAGGAGGGCCGCCTGTTTGCACCGCTGGCCTTCACCAAGACCTTCGCCATGGCCGGCGCGGCGCTGCTTTCAGTGACGCTGGTGCCTGTGCTGATGATGACCTTCATCCGCGGCCATATCCTGCCCGAGATCAGGAACCCGCTGAACCGCTTTCTGATCTGGTTGTATCGGCCGATCATCGCCTGGGTAATGCGGCACAAGGTTCTGACCCTGGTGCTGGCGCTGGTGGGAATGGGCGCCACGGTCTACCCGGCCAGTCAGCTCGGTTCGGAGTTCATGCCGACGCTCAACGAAGGCACCTTGTTCTACATGCCGGCCTCGCTGCCCGGTCTGTCGGTGACCGAAGCGGGGCGGCTATTGCAGATCACCGACCGGATCATCAAGACCTTTCCCGAGGTCGAGTCGGTCTACGGCAAGGCCGGCCGCGCCGCCACTGCCACCGATCCGGCGCCGCTGGAAATGTTTGAAACCGTGATCAACCTGAAGCCCGAGTCCCAATGGCGAAAAGGCATGACAGTTGACAAGCTGATCTCCGAGATGGACGCAGCGCTGAAGTTTCCGGGTCTGGCCAACTCGTGGACCATGCCGATCAAGGCGCGCATCGACATGCTTTCGACGGGCATTCGCACGCCCGTGGGGGTGAAGGTGTTCGGCAAGGACCTGGCTACGATTGAAAAGGTGGCACGCGACATTGAGGCCGTGGTCAAGGACGTGCCCGGCACCAGCAGCGCCTACGCGGAACGCGTCACCGGCGGCTACTACCTGGACATTGCCCCCAAGCGTGATCAACTGGCGCGCTACGGCGTGACGGTGGGCGACTTCCAGCGCGTCATCAGTACCGCGCTGGGCGGCGAAGCGGTGACCACGGCGGTCGAAGGGCTCGACCGCTACGGCATCGCCGTGCGCTACCCGCGTGACCTGCGCGACGATCCGCAGCGCATTGCCAACGAGGTGTTTGTGCCCACCGGTAACGGCATGATTCCTCTGGGCCAACTGGCCGACATCGTCATCCACAACGGTGCACCGTCAATCAAGACCGAGAACGCGCTGCTTGCCGCCTACATCTACGTAGACATTCGCGGCCGCGATGTCGGGTCCTATGTGCGGGACGCGCAGCGCGCGGTGGCGCAAAAGGTCAAGTTTCCGCCTGGCTACTACGCCACCTGGAGCGGCCAGTACGAATACATGGAGCGGGCCAAGGCCAGGCTGGTCATCGTTATTCCGGTGACGCTGGCGATGATTTTCGTGCTGCTCTATATCAATTTCCGCCGCCTGACCGAGACGCTGATCGTCATGCTGTCAGTGCCCTTTGCGCTGGTCGGCGGCATCTGGCTGATGTGGTGGCTGGGCTACAACATGAGCGTGGCGGTGGCGGTGGGCTTCATTGCCCTGGCCGGCGTGGCGGCGGAAACCGGCGTGGTCATGCTGATCTATCTCGATCAGGCCTGGGCAAAAATCAAGGATGACCGCCGAAGCGACGGCCAAGTCCCCACAGTTGCAGATCTGTACGAGGCCGTAATGGCGGGTGCGGTAGGTCGCGTGCGGCCGAAGATCATGACCGTCGTCGCGATCATGGCCGGCCTCTTGCCGATCATGTGGAGCCACGGCACCGGCTCCGAGGTAATGAGCCGAATCGCCGCGCCGATGATAGGCGGCATGATCTCTTCCACGGTGCTGACCCTGGGGGTAATCCCCGCGATCTATGCCATGGTCAAGGCCTGGCGCCTCAAGCATGGGCTGGAAACGTAGGGATCAGGATTCAGGCTTCAGCCAGGTAGGGGGCGTTCCACGCACCAACCAAATGGTGCGCATCGGGTGGCGCTCGACGCGACGCCTTGCTTTCTGTCTTCTGGCCCCTGGCCCCTGGCCCCTCACCCCCAGCCCCTCTCCCCGCAAGCGGGGCGAGGCGAGAAAGTCTTCGCCGCCTCCTGCGGTCGCATCTGGCGCTGGTAGAGAAATTCCAGCACCTGGCCGCGCAGGCGGTTGTTGCGCGCGCCATTGGCCAGCTTGATGCGGTGGCGCGGGCGCGGCAGGTCGATGTCGAGTATCTGGCCGATGGTTGCGGCCGGTCCGTTAGTCATCATCACGATGCGGTCGGACAACAGCACGGCCTCGTCCAGTTCGCGGGTAATCATCAGCACGGTGTTGCCCAGTTCCGCCAGGATTTCCATCACCGAGTCCTGCAGGTGGGCACGTGTCAGCGCATCCAGCGCGCCGAACGGCTCATCCATCAAGAGCAGATCCGGCTGCATGGCCAGCGCCCGGGCGATGCCCATTTCCACTTCCACCGCGCGCTGGTTCCACGTTGACCCACACAGTAGCCGGCGATGTTTTTCGATTGCAGGTTGGCCACTATCTGACGCGGTAGGATGACGATCAGGCGGATGTCCTTGGAGAAGGCGGTGATGGTGTCCATGGGCGTGGCGCCCACCCTCCAGGTTGCCGCAATGGGCATGCCTGCCAGCATATGCGCACCGTCCAATGCGCCGATGGAAATCTTGTCGCGGATATTGGCCCAGGAAGCCTCCCTGGAAATGGCGGCATTCAAGCCGTATATCTTGAAGTAGTCTTTTTCATGAGCGATCACGATTGGTGCGCAGTCGGTGAGGGAATGATGCCAAAAAAGAAGGCGTCCGACCCCGGGGAGGGGAGGGACGCCTTTGTCCAACACACTAAGGAGATGTAATGCCTGAAAGCTACGCCACTGCAGCCTTCACCCAGGCAGGAGCAATGGCCATGCCAGCTTGTCGCTCCCCAATAGAACCGGTGGGTTTGGACGATCTATCCGCTTTGCGCTGGGTTGAAGCGTCCGTGCCGATGAACATTAACGGTGCGGAATGATGACTGAATGCACAGCGCTGGTGCCATGCAGGGTGATGGAAGATTACGCCCGCTCCGGAGAACTGTTGGTTTGATGGCGCCACTTTTGATCCGGCCGCTTGAGCTATTCGGCTCCCGTCGTCTGATGACGGCGCGCTTTTTTCTGCCCTTTGCGCGCTACCAAGCAACCGCTTCTGCGCTTAGCGGCTCCCATGTGACAGGATGCTCATATCCTCAACCAGCATCACTTCACAGGCCCCGGGGCCTTGATCCCTGCGGGTAAGCGACGTGCGTAACATCCCGGACTTATTGGAGATATCGACGTCCACCAGGTAGCCGTCAAGGCGAACCACCTCGCCAGGCTCAAGCATGTCCAGCTTGCCCCGAATCTCTTCATTTGCCGGGATCAGGTGGGTGTTGGCCATGCTTTCCGAAATCATCCTGGCCCGATCCGGGGTGATGGATTCATTGGTGTGCCAGGTGTAATACCGTCCGAACTGGCGGATGGTAATGTTGCGCGCCTGCGCCGGATTGCTCGAAGGCCCCCAGGCCAGCACTGCGTCATAGGGCGCCAGACTGCCCATCGAATCCCGCTGCCACCAGTGGTCATAGCTTTGAACATGCCGAACGAGGGCGTCAACGTGATAGGTTGCGCGCAGGCGCAGGGTGTGGCCTCGCAGCGATTGGGCAGGCGGGATGGTGATGATCATGGTTTGAACCGGCTCCGCGGGGGCCAGCTCGCAATCCGAGCAAGGCCAGGATGGGCGGGAAGGAGCGCAGGCCGGGATCAGCGCGAGACTCGCGAGCGCCACCGCAAAGAGTTGCATCGCCGTTGCATCGTTGTGAGTCATTCCACCAGCCCAACGTGCCAGGCGGTCTGCAAACGCGTGCTGCCGGCGATCTTATAGCAGATAGCCAGCAGCTCTTTGCCGGCGCCAAGTGTCTTCCGGGGATATTGAATCTCAAATACTGTTCGGATTCCGCCTCCCGCAACTGTTCTGTTGCGGGCAGTTCGAAACGCTTGAGATTTCCGCGCATATGGGATCTGAACCCTGAGGCTATCAATCATGCTGACAGACAGTTGCCGGAGTTCCCGCTTGCCGCATCGAAATGGGTTCAGTTTGAGGGGTTTCATTCAGGCAAGTTTTTCAGGATAGGCAGTGCGATCAGGAACTCTGTCGTGCCATTGGTGGAAGTCGCCGTGATTGTCCCGCCGTGCGCCTTCACGATGGATTTGACGATTGCAAGCCCCAGTCCTGCGCCGTCATTCTTGTGTCGGCGTGAAGGATCGACGCGGTAGAAACGGTCAAATAGTCTGGCCAGGTGCTCCGCAGGAATATCAGGACCCGGGTTCTTGACGGCTATTCGAGTTTCACCACCGCTTGTCTCCATCGACACGTGTACGCCTTGGCCAGGTCCGGTGTGGCGGATCGCGTTAGAGAGGAGATTACTCAAGGCGCGACGCAGCATTAGCCGATCTCCGGACACGATTGCGGACCCTTCGCGCGTCAGGGAGACCCCGCATTCTTCTGCCCAAGCCTCGAAATATTCAAACAAGCCCTGCGTCTCCGCGGCCAGGTCCACTTCGTCCAGGCTTGGCTTGAGCAGGCCATTGTCGGCCTGGGCCAGATAAAGCATGGCGCCTACCATCTGGGCCATGCGTTCATATTCCTCCAGGCTGGAATACAGGATTTCACGGTATTCCGCATTGGTGCGCGCGCTGGAAAGCGCCACTTGGGTCTCGGTCATCAAATTGGAGATGGGTGTGCGCAGTTCGTGCGCGATGTCCGAGGAGAATTCGTCCAGGCGTCGAAAGGAATCATCCAGGCGAGTCAACATGGCGTTGAAGTTCGTCGCCAGGGCAAGGAGTTCCGGGGGTAAACCGGTCACCGGCAGGCGGCTTGCCAGGTGCTTGGCTGAGATCCCGGCCACCAGGTCCGTGACCCGACGCAACGGGGCAAGGCCGCGCTGCGTAGCGATCCAGCCCAGGCTAGCCATGGCGAGCGTGGCCAGGCCCATGCCGATTCCAAGCACGTCGTGGAATCTGTTCATTAACTTTTCGTGGTGCTGGATATCCAGTGCCGCCGCCACTATCTGGGTCTCGCCGTGTCCCGCGCGCATCGGCACCACCATGCCGCGGTAGTCATGACCTCCCTGCCGCCATTGCCGCAGTACGCCGCCGAGGCATTTCACGGAATTGGGCAGGCTGCTGCAGTCCGGCAGCCGCAAGAGAGCTTGAGGAAAAGCGGCATCGGGAGTAGAGAACCAAGTATTTCCGCGCGCATTCACCAAGGCCACCGCCAGTTCCTTGTGGCCAACCAGGGCATCATCCAGATCCTGGGGCAGATGGTCGAAAGCTTGCCGGCTGTCCACGCGTTCCAGCAGATGCCGGATGAGTTCCAGATGGCCCTCGAGTTCACGCCGGTCGTTTTCTGCGAGATAGGTTTCCATTGCCCGAGACAGGAACAAGCCGGTCGCCAGCAGGACAACGGAAGCGGCAAGTGCGAACAACAGGCTAACCCGGGTGGTCAGCGACAAGGTCTTCACGGCGCCAGGCCTTCTCCGGTTTCTTCAACCATGTAACCCATGCCACGCACGGTACGGATAAGCTTGAGGTCGTGCCCTTCGTCGATCTTCACCCGAAGCCGGCGTACCGCCACGTCGACGACATTGGTGTGCGAATCAAAGTTTATGCCCCAGACATGAGAGGCGATCAGCGAACGCGGCAGGACTTCGCCCTTGCGCCGCACGAAAAGTTCCAGGAGGGCGAATTCCTTGGTGGTGAGGTCAATTCGGTGTCCGCCCCGCGCCGCGCGCCGCCTCAGGAGGTCCAGTTCCAGGTCGGCCACCGGGAGCACCGTGGGCTCCAGGCCGGCGCGGCCCCTTCGCAGAAGGCTGCGCACGCGGGCGAGCAGTTCTACGAAGGCGAAGGGCTTGACCAGATAATCGTCGGCGCCCAGTTCCAAACCTTTGACGCGGTCTGCCACCTGATCCCGCGCGGTGAGAAAGAGCACCGGAACATCGAGGCCCACCCGACGCACGCCTTCCAATATCTGCCAGCCGGACAGGCCAGGCAACATCACGTCCAGGATCAACAGGTCATACCCCGCAGCTTTGGCCAGTTCCATGCCTTCCCAGCCATTTCGGGCCAGGTCGGCGACAAAGCCGGCCTCGATGAGACCTTGTTTCAGGTAATCGCCCGTCTTGGGCTCGTCCTCGACGACGAGGATTTTCATAAGAATGTCTGGCACTTGGGATGACATATCCTGCCACAGACACGCGGAGACAGGCACCATCTCCGGCAAAGTCTGACGTCGAAAATCGCAGGCCTTGGTCTCGCCGTCGAGGATTG
>JBAWGM010000467.1:0-4018 GCA_049592895.1 Thiobacillaceae bacterium
TGAAGCCCTGATTGACGCCGAGGAGGATGGTGGCGGCCACGATCCAGTTCCAGGTGGGGGCATACCAGATCATCAGCGGAATCGGCAGCGCCGAGACCCAGCCCCAGAACAGGACAGTTCTGCGCCCAAGGCGTTCCGACAGGCGGCCCGCGACGAAATTGAGCGCGCCCTTGACTACGCCGAAGGCGACCACAAAGCTGGTCAGCAGCAGGAACGAGCCCTTGGGCACGCCGAATTCGGATTCGGACAGCGCCGGCACGACGGTGCGCATCATGCCCAGGGTCAGGCCGACGAAAAACACCTGGACCACCTGGTGGGCGAACTGGGCGAAGTTGTCGCGGATGCCGTGATTGAGATCGTTGAATGCTGCGGTCATACAGAAAGTATCCCCTGCTCGCGCGCGGCGCGCAGTTCGCGCCTGGCCTCGACGGCGACACCCCAGGCCGAGTGCAGGAACAGGGCGCAGATGAAGGCGCCGACGACGAGATCGGGCCACGGTGAAGCGGTCTGCCACACGGCGGCTGCCGCCAGCAGGACGGCGGTGTTGGCATAGAGGTCATTGCGCGAGCAAAGCCACACCGAGCGCATGTTGATGTCCTCGGCGCGGTGCCGCCACAGCAGGCCGAAGCACAAGGTGTTGACGGCAAGCGCCAGCCCGCCGATCACACCCATGGTTTCAAATCCGGGTGGCTGGGGAATGAGCAGCTTGTAGACGAGTTCGGCCAAAACGAACAGACCGAAAGCCGCCATGACGCCGGCCTTGGACGCCGCGGCGCGCGCCTTCCAGGCCGGTCCGCGGCCGACGACCCAAAGGCTGAAACCATAGACCAGGGCATCACCCAGCATGTCCAGCGAATCCGCCAGCAGGGACACCGAGTTGGCCATCAGCCCGGCACCCAGTTCAACCACGAACATCATGGCATTGAGCACCAGCACAACGCGCAGCATGGCACTCTGGCGCGCGTGCAACTGTTCCACGGCGCAGGACTTGTCGTTGCAGCAGCTCATAATTGATATCGACTCGTTCGACTACTTGAATAGCAGAATACGCGCCTGTTCGGCCGGCCTATTGGCAAAGACTGTGCCGCGCGAATCGTTGCGACAGGCGGCAACGATAACAATACGCCCGCTGCATCGAGGAGGATTTGGCTTCGCATTGCGACGCAAGATTGGATCCCTTTCGCGGTATGATCAATCAATCTCGTGCCATTTACACTCAGGAGCGACATCATGTTTGATCTGCGTGCACCCATCCTTATTCTGGCCGTGGCAGGCGCCCCGGCCGTCTACGCGGCCAGCGCGGCGGACATCGACGGAGCGGTCAACAAAACCCTGCACCGCTTCAGCGAAGAAGTGCATGGAGCGAACAACTACCTGTCCATCGCAAAGGGCGTGCTGGTGTTTCCCAAAGTTTACAAGGCCGGGATCGGTATCGGCGGCGAATACGGCGAGGGCGCCCTGCGGGTTGGCGGCAGAACGGTGGATTATTACAACACGGTTGCGGGTTCGTTTGGCTTTCAGCTCGGCGCGGAGGCCAAAAGCATCGTCATCCTGTTTACCGATGAAAAAGCCCTGAAGAAATTCCGCCAAAGCGAGGGTTGGAAAGTCGGTGTGGATGGTTCGGTCGCGCTGGTCGATGTGGGAATAGGCAAGTCCATCGACACCAACACCATCAAGGACCCTGTCATCGGGTTCGTGTTTGGGCAGAAGGGCCTGATGTACAACCTGACCCTGGAAGGGTCGAAGTTCAACAAGATCGACAAGAAATAGAAAGGCCCTTGCCGTGAGGCAAGGGCTGCAAGCGGTCAGGGGAAGCGATTACTTGGGAGAGACGCCCAGTGCCTTGACCGTTTCCATGGTGAGGTAGCCGTCTTCGGACAGGCTCTTGGCTTTTTGATAGGCGTCCACGGCAGCCATGGTTTGGTTAGCCAGGTTGCCGTCAACCGGACCGGGATCGAAACCGGCAGTCTGGATTTCCATTATTTTCTCTGGGGTGGCATTGACGTCGCACAGAATTTGCGACCAGTGCTCATCGGCGGGACTGACCAGGACCTGCTCGTCGACAGTGGCATATTCGGCCGGGACCGGAACACGTTTTTCGGTGGCGGGGGTCACCTCTGTCATGACTTCGCGCATGTAATCAACCGGCACAGTTTTGGTCACGGTCGTGGCCGGCTTAACCAGCTTGGTCACTTCCTGCTCCGTGTATTCTGCCGGGACCTCAACGGTACGCGTGGTGGCAGGCGTCTTCAGCACCGACCGGGTGACGGTCTGGTATTCGGCCGGAATGTCTTCATAACGAACGCTGGCAGGTGTTTTCAAGACACTTGAAGTAACAGTCTGGTATTCAGCCGGCACTTCAACCAGGCACATGATCTGCCCGCTCTTCTCGTCGATTTTCTGGATGCTGGTGCTCGTACCCGGCTTCCAGTAGGTGTAGGCCTCGTGCACCAGTTTCTTTTCCGTTACGTTTTCAAAGACGGCGGGCACATCGATAGCCTTTTTGCTGGCCGGCTTGACCATCACCTTCTCTTCGACATTTTCGTAGACCGCGGGGACGATTTCCAGACGGGTGGTGGCGGGCTTCACCATCACACGCTCTTTAACGGTTTCATAAACAGCAGGAACGACTTCCTGAAGGTCTTCGCTGGCAACATGAACCTTCACAGCCTTGTAAACGGGCGGGACAATTTCGATGCGTTCACTTGCTTCCTTCACCAATTTCTTGACTTGTTCGGTGCGATAGACGGCAGGATGGATGACCTTGACATAACACTCGCCCGGTTTGGCATTGGGCATATTACTGACTGCCTCTTCTTTTTTTGGCTCGGGTTTCGGAGCAGGTGCTGGTTCCGGTGCCGGTGTTGCCTCCACTACGGGTGCGGGAGCCGGCTTGGCGACTGCTACCGGCTGTTGACACCCCTTGTCGAGAAGCCCTTTCCCAGGACAGCCGATGGTCTTGTACAGCTCATAACCGGTGGTGTTCCCGCCGACATTGGAGGGATCGTAGTAGCGTGTGTCGGGAGAACGGGAAGCCGTCAGGCTGTTGCAACCCGCGGCAGAGAAGCCTACGGCCACGAGGGCGATATTCAGGAGGTTTCGGGAAACGTGCATGATTCACCCCTTTCGGAAACTAATATCTGGATGTACCAGTATAGCTTACTCATTCATGATCTGAAGCCTAGCCTCTTGTGAAACGGAAGCAAGGGACTTTCGACAGGAATCCAGGCCCCTATCCGCATTATTCGAAATGGCCAGCCAGGCCATAACGATGCTTTTCAAGAAGCAGATTCCGGTCGGCCTTAGCCCTGGCTGAGGCCGACCCTGCGCCAATCAAAATGCGGCCCCGGATCAGTCTTGCGGCCCGGTGAAATGTCGCTATGGCCGACGATTCCGGCGATTTCATACCGGGTCTCAAGCGCGTTGGTCAAGTCATGGAGCGTTTGGTATTGCGATTCGGTGAAGGGGGCGTCGTCCGTTCCCTCAAGTTCAATGCCCACGGAAAAATCATTGCAGTGCTCCCACCCCTGCCAGCTGGAGATTCCCGCGTGCCATGCGCGTCGGCTGCAGGGCACGAACTGGATAAGTTCGCCATCCCGGCGGATGAAGAAATGGGCGGAAACCTTCAACCCGCGGATGTTCTGAAAGTGAGGATGCGCGTCCCAATCCAGGTGACCGGCAAACAGGGCCTCGACTGCGCGGCCGGCAAATTCTCCCGGCGGCAGGCTGATGTTGTGGATGACCAGCAGCCGGATGTCCTGTTCGTTGGGGCGAAAATCACAATGCGGCGACGAGACATAGCGTATGCCCTCCACCACGCCCAGGCCGGAAATTCTCATCAGGGCTCCTCCTGAGCCGGTGCGGCCAGTAGCGCGGTCAATGCCCGGGAAAATTTCTCCGGCGTGGGCTCGGCGTGCAGGGGGCCGTGATACCGGCCGTCCACATACACGAACAGGCTGGGCAGGTGAAACACTTCAAATGCGCGCGCTAGGGCCGTGGACTTCTGCACGTCGACTTT